>JAJBVL010000108.1 GCA_020859845.1 Bacteroidales bacterium | reverse complement strand
GAAGTTCGGGCTACTTCGGCGAAGTACGCAATACGGGCATTACCGAATGCTTACGTTGTTATCCGACATACTATTTCTTAAATTACCAGTTTAACCATTTGTATTTTAATGCGTTGCGGTCGAAAGTAAAAATAAGGTTGATTTTTGGGCTTATTTTTTCCATCGTCACTATTTGATAATCTTCACGCTGTTACCTTTCTCTATCTCCGCCATCATCTGTTTCTTCAGACGAGCGAGGTATTTGTCAACCTCTTCCTCCGTTTTCAGAGGCAGTATGGTGCGGGTGTTGAGGGCAATACAGGAGGTGGCATGATTTTCTTTTTGGGGCTTGGCCGCCAATATCTTAGCCGACTGCTCTGCAAAGAACTGGTCGGTAAAAAGATTGTTCTGAAGCACTGGTATGCTCTCGCTCTTGGTCTTCAGGCTGATGGTGACATCGAGAGGTGTGAGGACAGTGGTAGGAACACCTTCCTGCTGGCAACCTTGCTCCAATTGGGCATACGTGTTGGTATATGCTTCGGTGATACGCTGACGCAACTCACCCCGCTGCTGGTCAATGGCACCACCAACGATATTGCGCAATTTGATATAGTCGCGCATTTTGATAGGCCATACAGCGGTCTCGATGGCTTGCAGGTTGGCAACCGCTTCTGCCATTTCCTCGGGCAGATACTGGAAGTTGTCGTGGTTCTGACGCACGAAGGCGAGTGTGTCGCGGTAGTTGCTTATCTGGTCTTGCAGGAAGGCAACGACTTCCTTGCACTGGTCGAAGAGTTGCTTGGCCTTCGGACTTTCCTCAATGATGCGATTGAAGTAGGCCATGGGGTCGCGCTCTGCTTGCCAGCCTTGCATGAGGTGCACCATGTCGCGCAAAGGACGTATGAACGAATACTGCGCATTGTCGTCGGCCAGACGGCGATAGCGTTCCACAATATTCTCCAACGACCGTTCACCACCACTCTGCTTCTCGCGTGTCATGCGGAAGAGTTGGGTGCTGTCATTGGTTGAGAAGGTTGCCGCCAGGCCAAATACGGATTTCCAAGCATCGAGGAAACGATTGATGAGTTCCGTGCTGATTGCTTTGGCTTCGCGAATGGTGAACTTGTTGGTTTCGCTCACAATCCTGCTGGCCACCATGGCGGTATCCACATTGGGGTTGTTGGCATAGCTGTAGTCACGCTTGTGGCGGCGTACTAGTTCATTCACCACATAAAGTGTGCAGATGGCATCCCAACCATAAGGCGCTTTGCTGAACTTGGCCACAACGTCGCTGAGATTAACCTCTTGGAACTGCTTGGCCAAATAGATTTCCACTTCCTTTTCTGCATCGCTGAGGGCAGCCCCCAGTTCTGAGTATTCTCTTGGTTCTATATTGCGCTGAATAGCTTTGCGCAGAGCCTCGGTATTGCGCGGTACAGTGGGGTTATCCACCAAGGCTGCCTTCGTATAGATGCTGGCAAGATGCTTCTGCATAGCAGCGGAGAAACGGTCGGCAGCACGACGGCCATTAAGCTCGGTATCGTCGGTGATGACCGACACGCCAGAAATAATGGGGCACGTGTCGAGAATCTTATGACACTCCTTCTCCACAATATCTGTAAATATCTGGCCGGCACGTTTTTCAAACTCTTTGCGCGTCTGTGCATTTTCTTCACTGCTGACAGGTGTGGCCAGATAACTGTTCACCTTGCAACACCAATAAAATTGGTTGCGCAGCCGCTGGTTCTGCATGAACTGTGGGCCTACGTAGAACACAAGCCGATTGGTCTGATTCTGCAGTGCCAGCAATTCGGGAGTGTCGTAGTCGCAGTCCATGGCAAACTCCACCACAACATCGGGTGAATTGCTCAAATAGGTGCGTCCCTTTATGAGTTCGCCCACGGCAAAGGTGCGGGTGCGATAGGTCTCCTTGTTGCGCAGGGTCTTGAAATACTTGCCAAAGATGTCCTTCAAGGTTTCTGCCTGCTGGTTGTTGTCCACATTCTGGCTCTTGATAAGTTCGGCCACTTTCATCTCTTCCTCACTGTAGAAAGAGTAGTAGTCGGGCATACCGTTCTTACCCTGTTCTCGGCGAATGATATTGTTGTCGCACAGATAGTCAACCACCTTTTCCACCTCATTCTTTATAGCAAGGCGCGGGCGCGACATATCGGTGACGAGTAAAGTGGTGATGTTGTCCAGGTTGGCAGGGAACTGGAGCTGGTTGTTCTTGGATATGTTGCATATCATGAAGAGGACGTTGGCTACACGTCGAGCCAGCACGCGGTCGGCAGGATATTTGTCTGCCACCGTGAGGGCGTTCTCCACTGCTTTCTGTCCGCGAGCCTGAAGGCCCTCCTCAAACATGCTGTTGTACAGTTTGTCGAACGACACGAACTGCCCCAACTCAGTCCCAGCCTCGCGCTTTGCCGTGGCATGGATGACCTTGATGATGCTGCGTTCGTTACCTTTCACCTCCTTGGCTACATAACCCAGTGCCAGGAAGGAGTCGAACACCTGCATGATGAGTTTGAACTGATAGGGCACAAAAGGATAGAAGTCCACGAATGCCTTTTGGCTCTCGTAGGCAGTATAGGCTGTCGGCAACTTGAACTGGAGGTCAAAGGCTGCCTTCTGCTTATCATACATCTCAGCCAGTATGGGCTTTACTTCTTCTTTCTTTTCAAGGATACGCTTTTGGGTGATAACCTCAGGCTGGGTGCCTTTGAGCGACACCTTCACCTCGAAGCGGCCTTTGATCTTGCCCTCCTTGTCCTTCTCGTCGTTGATATTGCAGTCATCCATAATCTCCGACAGATCTTGCTGGGCAGTGCAAGCCACCCACACGCGGTTGTGGCAAGCCTCGGAGAGTTTGGTGATGATTTCCTGAAGGTTGAGGTAGCGGTCGCGCTCCTTGTTGATGAACTGGCTCACCTCATCAGCCAGTAGAATAAGGCGGTAGTCTTCACCTTTGTCATCCAAGTAAGAAGCAAGTTCCATACCGAATCGCTCAATAGAGACGGCATAGTCACGCTTGTCGATATGGTTGTAGAGTGCTTGGGCATCGAACTGCGGATTCAGTTCCTTGGCTATCTCTACCACCGTTTCGAGGCTTTGGTCCACGATGTCGGCAGCTTCGTTGGGATCATCCCAATTACCGCCCATGTCGGCGATGCGTTCCTTGAATGCATCAAGCAAGCCACGCTCCATCAGAGGCTTTTCTAGGAGTTGCGCCAGCGTAAGATTGAACTTGTTGAGTCCACGTTTGCCATTGAACTCATCCCAAAATACCTGAAGAAAGGCTTTCTTTTTGTCGGTCTGAGCGTTGTATGAAGTCTCCAGATTGAATATGCAAGTATCTATGGTCGCTTTCTGAAGCCAGGTGGCAATGCTGCGCAACTGCCCACGGTCAAACTGTAAGTTGTGCTCGTCATCCATCGGGTCGATAGCTTCCACCGTTTCCATCAGCCGCCTTAAGGCGTCCTCACGGGTGGAGGGTGTGATGCAGTAGTCCAGAAACTTCAAGAAATGAGACTTACCGCTGCCATAATAGCCGTCAATCCAGATGCCCACATGGTCGTATGGCGCATTGTTCTTGATGGCATCAAGTATGCGGAAGAGGCCATTAAGAATCTCATCGGTGAAGACATATTCACTGATTTCCGTTTCAATGGTCTTGGGGTCAAACTTAGTAGCCGAAACAGCAGGATTTACTGGACGTGTGATTTCTTTCAGGTAGAGGTCGCGGAGTAGCATTTTATTCATCGTTAATTAATAGAGTAGCTCGGTAGGTGTGATGATCGCTTAATGTATTGAACAGGCGGAACGAGTTTTCCTCCCGATGACCAGGATAGAACACAAGGATGCGATATTTCTCGGTATCATTATAATCCTCATAGGCTGCCAGCAACTCATTGACCCTCAGATAAGGGAACATGGAGCCGATGCCATAGAAGAAAACATACGGGCGATGATACTCGTCCTCAAGAGTGATGTGATGCATAATGCGGTCATGCAAGAAGCGAAGGAACTTCTCGCTATGGGCATGGCGTTGGAGGGTAGATAGTACCTTGTCGGCCTTATCTGGCTGACTTTGTTCCTGCTCAAGCAGATATTGCAGCATAGACGGATATTTCAGGAAGTGCTGACCATCTAGATATGTGCAGAACTCATCAAAGAGGTTCAGGGTAAGCACATCAACATAGCTGGTAGGACGTATCAGGTTTGCCTTGAACTCTTCTATCTGGCGACGCATCTCGTATTCCTTATCTGCCGGATATTGATAGATAAAGAAGTTATAGAACAGGTCGCCGTTTTCAGGCTGTTGAAAGCGAGGGTCGCAGAGTTTGGTGTATAGTGCTTGGACTGTCATGACATTGCCTCCTTTCTTATTTGCTCTATTTGGTAAGGTTGCAGCAGACAGGCTTCCAGGAACCAAGCTTCACCATGGGTAAGATAGTAATCCATATTGGTGGATTTAATCGCAGACAGCCTGTTGGCGCGGTCAAGCATTCCCACCTTTCGCAGAACAGAAAGGTAAGCACTGGCCACACGGTCTTTGGTGTTGTCGCTCCATGAATCTACAAATTCATCACGAGCCGATATTTCATTGAACTCCATCATCAGGTCATCAATGCAGACGCTTTTGGAAATAGAGTTCCATCGGCGCAGCGTGACATTGATGTGAAAGTCGAAAAGTATCTTATAGGTTTTTAGCATGACAAGCAAAAGAGCCACTCGCCGTTCTTCTTCGTTCATCAAAAGGTAATCCTGCCAAAAAGAAGAAGGCATAGCATCGAAGCGACGACCAATCTCAGCCACCGCTCTATAACGTGATTTTTCTGCGTTGATGCGCAACAATCGATTATTTGACACTTCATCTTTCACCAAAGTTGTACGGTCGGGCGAAAGGAGCAAGGGCAACATGACATTAGTCTCCTCAAAAAGGAGACCGCCTCCAGTAATGGCTGCTGTATAGGGACTTTTTGCCTGCATTTATAGGTATCCTGATTTGTAAGATGACAAAGTTAACGATTTTCCATCATCCTTCCATCCTTTTGCCCCGCAAAAATCCTGCATCCCCGCAAAAAAAACGACCATGGGGGTGGTGTCTAAGGGTCCAATCTTTTTATCCAAAATATTCAGTGGAGCAAATATGGGACAAATTCTCCCCCAACAACAAGTCAACCCTCCGATATCGGAGGGTTGCCTTGTAAAATGAGAGCCGCGAGTGGGACTCGAACCCACGACCTTTTCGTTACGAATGAAATGCTCTACCGACTGAGCTATTGCGGCTTGGTCTTTGTTATGGTGGTCGTAAAAACGCGGGACGTGGAAGGCCCCTGCGTTTTTACGGCTGCAAAGTTACTAATAATTTACGGTATTCTTGCTAAATGTGAGCGTAATTTTTGCTTCATCTACCAAGATTTTTGCCATCGCGGGGGTTTCTACGTAAGGAGAGACTGTGGTAATGTAGCTTGTCGACGACTCTACATCAACGGTGACGGGCAAGAGGGTGAAGGTATAATCTTCCTCGGTTATCGAGTCGCGGTCAAGCATCTCCAAGAAGTAGGACCGCATCGACGACAGGATGTAGGCCTTGGATGTGGAGCTATACTCTGCCACAAACGAGGTGATATTGTCAGATATCTCGCTGTCCTCAAAGAAGGCTTCTTTGTCTTTGGAGAGGACGAGAAGCACCTGTGTGGGCGGGTCGATATCATAGTCGTTGGGGATCTCCTCCACGGGAAGGGTGATGGTGAGGGTGTTGAGCACCGACAGGTTGCCTCCCTGATTGCGGAAGGTCTGCAGCAGACTCTCAAGTGGCAGTTGTATCTCGGCATTGTAGCCCAGAGGAGCCACGATAAGCACTTCGCCGGCATCTGCGCGAGCCTTGAGGCTCTCGCTCATGGTGTAGTGGATGTCGTTGTTGGTAATCACCTCGGGCGACACTGTGCAGAGGATTTGCACTTTATTATACAAGGTGTCGGTGGAGGTGGAGTCGGTCTCCACTACGTCGTGCTGCCGATAGTAGAACTGCATACGCGACTCAGTGATGTTGACCACGAGGCCTGAGCCAAATGTGCTCTTCACGTAGAAACCAGGGAACCACTCGACAAACTCCTGAGGAGAAGCAAAAGTAGAAGGGCTATCGATATACTTCTGGTAGAAGTCGATGGCCATCTGGCGTGGGAGGTCTACGTAGATAGGACGATATGTGAGGCCAGCAGCAGAGTCGCTATACAGAGCATTCGCGGTATACATCTGAGTGGCAATGGGGGTGGGGTCGTAGTAGCCCTCAGGATCAAAGTCGCTATAGATAGGCGAAGGCAAGGCCTTGGTGAGTGGATAGACGGTTAAGCCCATCGGCACAAGAGAGTCGCCAGTAAAGTCGCCAGTGTCCAAAAACATCAGCAGCTTGATGGAGTCGATACGCTCCTCGGCCATGCCTGTGGTGTCGATGGAGATGGTGGGCATAAACTGGGTGACGAAATTGGAGCGCAGTTCGCCATACTCCTCGGCGTGGAAACATCCCAGGAGCTGGGTCAACGTGCGGCTCTGCACCGCTGTGTTGGGGACTGTCTTGCCAGTGGCAACAAATGAAGAGTCGATGATAATCTCCACTTTGTCGGTGATAAGGCTCGAGCCGACGGTGGAGACATTGTCATCGCAAGCAGCGATAAGGCTCGCTACTACAAGGCTGATAAGCAGGAAGAATGGGAAACGATTCACTGTCGTATTCAGGGGGAAAAATTCAGAGAACTATGTGCTGAATGAGTGGAAGGGAAAGCCGGGTATGCGCTTAAGCGCAGTCGGCTCCAAGGAGCGAATGGTAGAAGTCGGCATACTGCTGCACGACGTCGCCATCATAGTCAGGGCGCAGGAAGGGCTTGCCCGTGGCCTCGGCGTAGGCTATAAGCTCGGGATCTACTCCCGGAGCGTCGAGCACGATGGCGTCGGCATAGTCCATGGCAAAGCGATGGAGAGCGGCGGCGGTGACAGGCTCGGTGCCGAGTGCCTTTAAAGTCTCGGGGGCCACATCCCACTGGCGAAGCTTCTCCTGGAAGCGCGGGTCGAGAGTGCCCTCGAAGTCCTCAGGACGCAAGGCATAGACAATGCGTGCCGAAGCGAAGGCTGGGTCTTCGTGGTAGAGAGTGCGCAGAGCTGCGGGATGCATGGCCGTAATCCAGCCCATACAATTGATGATGGCAGGCTCCCAGCGCAGCTTCTTAACGGTCTCCACAACGCCGCGGGTGAAAAACATCATTCGCTCGTCGTTTTGGGCAGGGTCAGTGTCGGTCTCCAGGCCCTTGCAGGGAAACTTGTGGAAGAAGTCGTCGTTGTCGATAAAGTAGACTTGCATGCGTGTGGGCTGCAATGTGGCTACCTTGATTATCAATGGATGATCGGTGTCATCAATGATGATATTCTTCCCCGAGAGCCTTATCACCTCGTGGAGTTGATTGCGGCGCTCGTTGATCGAACCGTACTTGGGCATGAAGGTTCTCACCTCAAAACCTTTTTCTTGAACGGCTTGGGGAAGGTCGCGTCCCTGAACCGCCATGGGAGATTCTGACAAGTAAGGTGAGATTTCCTGCGAAATGTATAAAACTTTTTGCTTCATTGATGAGTGGTTGGTGGTGATTGAGGAGGATAAAATCCACTGCAAAGTTAACAAAATTATTTCATTCTGACACCCTTTAGCCTCAAGAATCGGACAAACACCCCTGTAATTGGCCGCGGAGAGTGGAAGATTTACTTTTTTTGTGTAACTTTGCAAGTCAAAACGATAAAACCCCAACATCACTACTACTCCCTACATGAAGAGAACCGCTCGGGCCTTATGCGCCCTACTCTTGCTATTTACGACCGCTCTGCTGGCTCAAGCTCAGATAATTGAGCCTGTGGGATGGACTACGCGCCTCATACAACCTCAAGATGGCTCGGGAGCCATCACATTCTACGCTTCGATAGAGCCTGGATGGCACCTCTATGGCCTTAAGCTCCCCGATGGAGGCCCACGACCTACCTCGGTGACCTACACCACCCTCGAGGGCGTGGAGCTGGAGGGGGAATTGGAGCCCAGCGTGGCCCCCAAGGAGGAGGTCGACATGGTGTTTCACCTCAAGCTGGCCTACTGGAGCGAGGATGTGGAGCTGAAGCAGCGCTTCCGCGTGACGAGCCCCGACGGTGCTTTCAAGATTGCCGGCGACATATCATATCAAGGATGCAACGACGAAAGCTGCATTGCCCCAGCGAAGAGCGCCTTTGAATTTTCAAGCCATGCCACGGCGGCCTCTCCTTCTGACAAAGAGGACTCCCCTGCCCCAAAGATAACAGAGACTATACCTGACGGATTGGGAGGCGAGAGCAGTTGGTGGGCTCCAGCAGTGTTTCCCGACACGGATGAAACCAACAATCAAAACATTGCCCAGTCGTCGTGGTGGTACATTTTTATATGGGGCTTCATCGGCGGCTTGGTGGCGTTGCTGACCCCATGCGTATGGCCTATGATACCACTGACGGTGAGCTTCTTCTTGAAGAAAGGCAATTCGCGTAGTCGCTCCATTGGCGATGCCTTAATATATGGAGGGGGTATCATCGTCATCTATCTGGCGCTCGGCCTCGCCATCACTCTCATCTTCGGAGCGAGCAAGCTCAACGACTTGGCCACCAACGCAGTGTTTAATCTGCTCTTCTTCCTCTTGCTATTGGTATTCGCCATCTCATTCTTCGGCGCTTTCGATATCAAGCTCCCTTCGAAGTGGAGCAATGGCGTTGACAGCAAGGCTGAGCGCACCACCGGTATCATATCAATCTTTTTTATGGCCTTTACGCTGGTGCTGGTGAGCTTCTCTTGTACGGGCCCTATCATCGGCACTCTCTTGGTAGAAGCAGCCTCTGTGGGCAACATCGCCGGCCCTGCTATCGGCATGGGGGCCTTTGCACTGGCCCTTGCCATCCCCTTTACTCTCTTTGCCATCTTCCCCTCGTGGCTCAAGGAGATGCCTCGCTCAGGTGGTTGGCTCAACTCAGTTAAAGTGGTGTTAGGCTTTTTGGAATTGGCTCTCTCGCTCAAATTTCTCTCCGTGGCCGACCTTGCCTACGGCTGGGGTATCCTCGACCGCGAGGTGTTCGTGTCGCTCTGGATTATCATCTTTGCACTGCTGGGCTTCTACCTGCTGGGCAAGATTGAGTTCTCGCATGACTCGCGTCTGAAGTTTGTGGGCGTGGCTCGTTTCTTCATGGCGTTGGTATCGCTGAGTTTCTCGGTATATCTTATCCCTGGCCTTTGGGGTGCACCATTGAAAAGCGTCAGCGCCTTCGTGCCTCCGCTATTTACACAAGACTTCAACCTCTACGAAGGCAATCAGTTTAAGCAGTTTTCCGACTACGAGGAGGGTATGCGCTACGCCGCCGAGCATGGTCGACCTGTGCTGATGGACTTCTCGGGATTTGGATGCGTCAACTGCCGCAAGATGGAGGGAGCCGTGTTTGACGCTCCAGAGATTAAGGAGATGATCGAAGCCAACTTCGTGCTGATAGAGCTGATGGTCGATGACAAGCAAAAGCTCGCCCAGCCCATCACGGTGGAAGAGAATGGCCGCAAGGTGAGACTCTCGACGGTGGGCGACAAGTGGAGCTACCTGCAGCGTCATAAGTTTGCTGCCAATAGTCAGCCTTACTACGTGGTGCTCAACAACCAAGGCGACGTGATGGGCCAACCCTATTATTACGACGAAAACGTGGCAAAGTTTGCCGACTGGCTCCAGCAAAACATAGAGTGCTACCAAAGCGCTGCGCGCTAAGGCAAAGGCAAAGTCAAAAGTCATAAGGCAAAAGTATGAATCATACAAGAGAAGAAAAGATTGAAGCGCTGGGAAGGGTGATTGACACTCTCGATCGCTTGCGCGTGGAGTGTCCCTGGGACCGCAAACAGACCAACGAGAGCCTGCGTCCCAACACAATCGAAGAGGTCTACGAACTCTGCGACGCGCTTATCAACGACGACAACCAAAATATCAAGAAAGAGCTTGGCGACGTGCTGCTCCACGTGCTCTTCTACGCCAAGATAGGCGAGGAGAAGGAGGCATTTGACATTGCCGAAGTGGCCGACGCCCTCAACAAGAAGCTAATATTCCGTCATCCCCACGTGTTTGGCACCGTGGAAGTAGATGGCGATGCCCACAAGGTGGAGCAAAACTGGGAGCAGATTAAGCTCAAAGAGAAAGGGGGCAATAAGACCGTGCTGGCCGGAGTCCCCACAGCCCTCCCTGCCCTCATTAAAGCCGACCGTATCCAAGAGAAGGCGGCCAATGTGGGCTTTGACTGGGACGACCGCGCCCAAGTATGGGGCAAGGTGGCCGAAGAGCTCTCAGAGGTGAAGGAGGCAATCGCCATTGGCGCCCAAGAAGAGGTGGAGGCCGAGATGGGCGACCTGCTCTTCAGCGTGGTCAACGCTGCCCGTCTCTACGGCGTGAATCCCGAAAACGCCCTGGAGCGCACCAACAAGAAGTTTATCTCCCGATTCAACTATCTCGAGCAAAAAGCTAAGGAGCAAGGACGCCAACTCAAGGATATGACCCTTGCCGAAATGGATAAGATATGGGACGAAGCAAAGCATCTTTATCATTAATACTCTTGCAGGCGCTGCTGATGGCCATAGCCACAACGGCTGGCTGCCTGGCGCAGAAAAAGGCTCCTAAGGAGGTTAGGGCCCAACTCACTACGCGCGTCACAGGAAGCCTCGACTTCATAGCCGACAGTATAGAGTATCGCTCCGACCTGACGCGTCTCTACGGACGCCTGATGGGTATGCCTCACACCTCCAATCGCATCGACATGATGATGCTCATGGTCGACAATCAAGCAGCCGACGCCACCGATATCGATGGCGTCGACTTCAAGCGCTGGTTTCAGTGGGAGGACGAGGGGGTAATCCCCGTAGAAATCGACTTCCCGGCCATGAAGCCTCAGCGCGCGTGGGTAGTGAAGCTTTCGGGGCCTCGCGGCGAGTCGTCGTGGGTCATCAACGAGAAAGGAGGAGCTCCTAAGTGAAGGTCTGCATAGCCGAAAAGCATAGCGTGGCCAAGGATATAGCCACGCTATTAGGAGCCACTTCGCGCCACGACGGCTACTATGAAGGCAATGGCTATCAGGTGACCTGGACTATAGGCCACCTGTGTCAGCTAAAGGCCCCCGACGACTATACCGACGACTGGAAGCGCTGGTCGCTGTCGCGCCTGCCTATGATCCCCCCAAAGTTTGGCATCAAGCTTATCGACAACGATGGATACAAGCGCCAATTCAAGGTGATAGAGACTCTTATGCAACAGGCCGACGAAATCATCAATTGTGGTGATGCAGGGCAAGAGGGGGAGTTGATACAGCGATGGGTGATGCAAAAAGCCGGTGCCCACTGTCCAGTAAAGAGGCTTTGGATATCGTCGCTCACCGACGAAGCCATCCGCGACGGCTTTGCCGCGCTTAAGCCACAGGAGGAATATGACAACCTCTACTACGCAGGCCTGACGCGAGCTATCGGCGACTGGATACTGGGCATGAACGCCACGCGCCTCTACTCGCTTAAATATTCCGAGCCAGGAAAGGTGTTGTCGATAGGACGTGTGCAGACCCCTACGCTCGCCCTCATAGTGAAGCGTCAGGAGGAGATTGATAGCTTCGTTCCGCAGGATTATTGGGAGATAAAGACTCTCTATCGCTCCACGACATTCAACGGCGTGGAACTACGCTTCGACTCTCAAGAGAAAGCCGAGGAACTTGTCAATTCTCTTAAGGGTCTACCCCTGACCATTGTCGACGTTAAAGAGAAGAAAGGCAGAGAGGCACCACCTCGGCTTTTCGACTTGACGTCGCTTCAGGTGGAGTGTAACAAACGATGGGGATGGAGCGCCGACAAGACCCTGGGCCTTATCCAGAGTCTTTACGAGAAGAAAGTGACCACCTACCCACGCGTCGACACTACTTATCTCAGCGAGGATATCTACCCTAAAATTCCCACCATTCTCAAACAGATGACCCCCTACGCGGCTCTAACAGCGCCTGTGCTTGGGGGTAAGATTCCGAAGTCGAAGAAGGTGTTTGACAACTCGAAGGTGACAGACCATCATGCCATCATCCCTACGGGGCAGTCGCCAACGGTGCTTGGTGGCGACGAGCGTCCGCTCTACCACATGATAGCGCTGAGGTTTATTGCTGCGTTTTACCCCGACTGCCAGTTTGATGCCACCACTGTCAACGCCATCGTCGACAAGACGCCTTTCCGCACCTCGGGCAAGGTGGTGACGGCGCCCGGCTGGAGGGCCGTCTATGCTGGCAACGACGCTGCCAAAGACGACGACAGCGACGACGACCGTCTACTGCCGACGTTCATCGTCGGCGAGAGTGGTCCTCACGAGCCAGCAACAGTAAAAAAGACCACACAACCTCCTAAATACTACACCGAAGGCACCCTCCTACGAGCTATGGAGACAGCAGGAAAGACCGTCGACGACGAGAGCCTGCGCGATGCCATGAAGGAGAATGGCATTGGACGCCCATCGACTCGCGCCGGTATCATTGAGACCCTATTCAAACGCCGCTACATAGCCCGTGAGCGCAAGAGCATTGTGGCAACCCAGGCTGGCATTGACCTTATCAACACCATTCAAGAGCGCCTGATAAAGAGCGCCGAACTCACCGGCCAGTGGGAGAACAAGCTGCGCCGCATCGAGCGTGGCGAATATTCTCCTCGTGAGTTTCTCGACGAGCTAAAGGAGATGGTGAGCAAGGTGGTGATAAGCGTCCTGAGCGACAACTCGATGCATAAGATTGCCGTGCCCGACGAGGAGGTGAAAAAGACTAAGAAGACCACTACAAAAGAAAAGTCTGATGCTCCCAAGAAGCCTCGCAAACCCTCGCCAAAGAAGATTGAAGATATTCCTTGCCCTCTATGCGGTCAAGGCCATCTGTTGAAGGGGCGCACGGCCTATGGATGTAGCCGCTACGCTGAAGGATGCGGGTTGAGACTGACGTTTGACACCTATGCAGCCGACTTGACACCTGCCCGACTTAACACACTAATACAAAAGCAATATGGAGCTGGACAATGACACTATACAGCTGCTATGCGTGGGCGTAATCCTTGCCTACTGCGTGGGGTGGATTGTGGTGCGCATCAAGCGCCGCAAAGCTGGACGCAGCTGCTGCGACAGAGACAAGGGCCACGATTGCAAGAAAGACGCTTCTGGTACTTGCCACTGCACCGACGATGCCTGCCGCGACTGTCCCCTCTACCGCGGCAAGAAGAAATAAAAGCATAAAAAGTATGAAGATAACAGTGATTACAGGCAGTGCCCACCGACACGGCACATCGGCCTTGCTGGCCGACGAGTTTATCAAGGGCGCTACGGAGGCAGGGCACGAGGTGTTCCGCTTCGATGCCGCATTCAAAGACGTGCATCCCTGCTTGGGTTGCGACACGTGCATCAACCAGGGCAAAGGCTGCGTCTATAAGGACGATATGCAAGAACTGAATCCGCATATCCTTGAAGCAGATGTGCTGGTGTTCGCATCGCCCATCTATTACTACAACATCAACGCCCAGATAAAGGCCGTGATGGACCGCTTCTATGCCAACAATGCAGCCCTACAAGGACACAAGAAGGCGGCTTTGCTGCTCACTATGGCAGATGACAGCCATGAATCGGCTGATGGACCGACGGTGTTCTTTGATCGCTACACCAACTACATGAAGTGGGTGAACCTTGGCGTGATTGCCGCCTTGAGTTGCTGGACTGTGGATGACATCAAGCAGACCGACTATCCGCTCCAGGCATACGAACTGGGCAAAAAACTAAAATGATATGCGCAAAGTCAAGATAACGGTGCTTCGCAAGATGTTCAACGAAGACTTTGCGAAGGAATTTGGGGTTGAAGGATTGACTGCTTGCCCGATGCTCCGCGAAGGACAGGTGTTCTATGCCGACTATGCCAAACCAGAGGGCTTGTGCGATGAAGCATGGAAGGCTATATATCAGTATGTCTTTGCCCTGGCTCACGGAGCGGGCAAGGAGACGTTTTACTATGGCGACTGGATACGCAAGCCGGGCGTGGCAATATGCTCGTGCAACGACGGTCTGCGCCCCGTCATCTTCAAACTCGAAGCAACTGACGAGGAGAGCAAGATTGATTATGAACCAGTAAAAGAGTAATTCGCAAAAATGCAGAACAGATGCCCTTGGTGCGGCGATGACCCGCTATATGTTGCCTACCACGACAATGAGTGGGGACGGCTGATGCCCGATGACGAGCAGCGGCTGTTTGAGTTCCTCGTGCTCGAAAGCGCACAGGCCGGTCTGAGCTGGATAACCATCCTACGCAAGCGTGAGGGTTATCGTGAGGCATTCTGAGGCTTCGATGCCGAGAAGGTGGCGCAGAATTGTGAACAGTCCAAAGACACTGGTCGATATTCCAGCCACTTCCACAGTGAGTGATGACATAAGCAAGGACATGAAGCGTCGCGGTTTCAAGTTCTTCGGCTCCACGATGTGTTACGCTTTCCTGCAAGCTGCCGGTTATGTGGATGACCATCTTGTAGATTGCTTTTGCAAAAAGAGATGAAGATCAAGAAGTGTTTTATATGCCTCCTGCATTGCTATCTTTTAATATTGAGCGCAATTTCCTTTGCGGCCCTTTCCTCAGTCGGCGAGTTTTTGTAATTTTGTGGACGGATAAATAGAACCGCCCCATGTGCAAAGAAAGATACATCAACCCCTACACCGACTTCGGCTTCAAGCGGATGTTTGGCACCGTGGCCAGCAAGCCCTTCCTCATCAGCTTCCTCAACGGGCTCCTTGAGGAGGAGGACCCCATCGTGGAGATAACCTACCACAACCCCGAGAAGCTCGGGCTCCACCCAGGCGACCGCAACGCCATCTTCGACCTCTACTGCACCACCGAGCACCGCCACCACATCATAGTGGAGATGCAGAACGGCTCGCAGCGCTTCTTCATGGACCGCAGCATCTACTACTCCACATTCCCCATCCAGGAGGCCGCAAAGGTGGGCGACTGGGACTTCGACCTGCCCAAGGTGGTGACCGTGGCCCTGCTCAACTTCCGCATGCCTTTCTTCGCCGATTCGCCCGAGTGGAAACACGAGCTCTGCCTGTGCGATGTCGCCACGGGAAAGGTGGCCTACGACAAGCTCAAGTACTACTACCTGGAGATGCCAAAGTTTGACAAGGGGCTGAAGGACCTCGTGACAACCACCGACAAATGGATGTACATCCTGAAGAACATCAACCACATGCTCCAGTGCCCGGAGGAGCTGGGCGGCTCGCTCATCGAGAGCTTCTTCCTCCACGCCGAGGTGGCCAGGATGGACCCCGAAGAGCGGATGGCCTACGAGTCGAGCCTCAAGGCCATGCGCGACTACTTCAACACCATCAACTTCGCCCGGGAGGAGTCGCTCGCCGAGGGGAGAGCCGCAGGACTAGCCGAGGGCAAAGCCGCGGGACTGGCCGAGGGGAGAGCCGAGGGCGCCATAGAGGCGCGGCTTGACGTTGCCCGCCTGATGTTGGGCAAGGGAATGTCGCTTGATGAGATTGTTTCCCTGACCGGTCTCCCAGTAGACAGCATCAAGGCCCTTCTCTAGGGGGTAATCCCATACAAGGCGCCAATCTCTGTTTTTTCTAAGACAGAGGCGTTGGACCTCCTTTACCAAGCTTCTCTCTGTGCCCGTCTTTTATTCACAAGTGAATAGCCACGTTTACGGAAAACTATCACTTTCTGAATCCCAAAGAGATTCATCCAAGCTGCTTCAAGGGGACATCTTTCCTCTCTGCGTCAGCTTTCGCAGATGAGTTAGTAGTGGATTTGTCCTCTTTTAATCGGTCATAAAAACGAGGAAGTTGACACAATCGGGGAAGTTGACAAAACAATAAAACTCGAGGGCATTCCCCTCGGAGAACTGATAAACTGTCAGCATTCGGCAATGCTCGTATTGCTTTCTAGCAATCCTCCAAATGCCAAAACAAGTATTGGACATAACGCCGAGGAAAGGGTTCGCTTACATTCTCGGACCTCATCATGCGTGTATTTTTCCCCTCGAATGACCTTCATAATGCCATGATTGGGCATTCCGAAGGCGATTACAAAAGCGATTGACGGGGTGATTGAACTCTCTTCTCGCAGGCGAATCGACCTACTTGAGTGCAATTCCATGGATTTGGTTATCCGCCAATCATGCATTACCTTTGCAAATAAAAACCATCAAACCCTATGGCATTCTCACCCTCCAAGGAAACGTTGAGGTCGTCGCTCTCCTTCAACATGGCGATGGCCATCTTTGCAGTGCTCGTTATGGACCTGGCGCAGATCATATTCCCGCCGACGACCTTGACCGTCGCCATCGCCAGCGGCGCCATAGCCTACCTATGCGACCTTTGCAGGCGCCTTGTGAAGACCGACATGCACGGAGCCCTCAAGGAGACAGGCTCTCCGAAGGACCTTGGGGACGGTGGCTCCGCCAAGGAGAAGGACAAAACCGCGAGGTTCACTAGGAGCGAAAGGCTGTGCCTCGTCCTCCAGATGACGCTTTGCGCCTCGACTGTGGCGGGAGCCATGGCCTACCACTTCTTGGAATTCGGAAGCCCCGCATACGTCGTCTGGCAAAAGGCGGCCAACATAGCGGCCATCGTGGCGTTCGGAGGCATCCTAATCCAACTCCCCGCGATATGCACCCCGGCGAAGCGCCGCCTCTCCCGTCTCAAATAAGCCCCCGGCCATATTCGTTGGTATTGGGCGCCAGACAAAGTGAGGTGTCCTGAAAAAAGTTGACTCTGAATTTGTTAATATTGGGTTAAATTCACGATAATACTATTCATAGTTGACTTTCGAGTCGCTACGTCCGATGTGTGGTTTACACCGGTATCAGGCTCACCATTTTCTTTCCAACGATCCTTCGCTGTGGTGTGCTTCTTCGGGGGTCAACCATCCAATAGATGCGTGAAGTCGGAATGTGTTGTAATTATGAATATGCCGCACAACAGTATTGAGTGCCCTTGTCGGAATGGTGGATTGTCTGGAGCCATAAATCAGCCTTTTGTGAAAAGGCCATGCGAAGCGCCGCTATGGCATGCTACGCCAGCATATTGTCGGCCAACGCCCGCCCGACAATTTTTCTTGAGTACATATCGGTGATGAGGAATAAATACATAAAGCCCTCTTCCGCACGGATATATGTGATGTCGCTGACCTAAACCTCGTTAGGTCGCATTGGGACAATCTCTTTGACGAGACTGGGATATACTGGGAACGAGGGAAGAGAAGTATGGGAAAAACCGTCCATTGCCGCCGCTTCCCGAATGGTGTACTCTCCGGTGATATAGAGATCAACGTAGCGGCGCTTTTCTTCGTCCGAAATTCGGTTTACTTTTGCTTTCATTAATCCTTAAATAGGTTTAATTCAGAGTCAACCTATTTCAGGACAAGAAACGATTGAGGCTCCGGGACGCAGTTGGCGTCTCGGAGCCTCAAACTGTTAAATTCGCGTTAAAAATCGCTTTGGTGGCGGAGACAGGACTCGAACCTGTGACCTTTGGGTTATGAGCCCAACGAGCTACCACTGCTCCACTCCGCGATATCGTTTTGCGAGTGCAAATTTACTACTAATAACACAGCTGACCAAACTTTTGCTCATATAATTTTACTAATATATGTTAATACGCAGCAATACAATGATTTACGCTCGCAAAAATTTCAAGTTTAGCGTTCTCCCCAGCGGCTTCGGAGGGGATAACGGGTGGTGTGGAAGAGCAGGCGTAGGGAGGTTGCATAGGAGAAGTAGCTCCACATCCAGTTGATGAGCACGGTTAGCTTGTTGCGCATGCCCAGAAGCGAGATGAGGTGGATAAACATCCAAGTGAGCCACGCGAGGAAGCCGTCGAGGTGTACGTGCTTGAGGTCGGCCACGGCGAGGTTACGTCCCACGGTGGCCATGGAGCCTTTGTCGACATAATGAAACTCTCGGCTGTAGTCGTCCTTATTGATTTGATCGGCAAGCAGCTTGGCCTGTTGGATGGCCACTTGGGCAAGCTGTGGGAGGCCGCGCGGATAATCCTCGCTGGTCATGTAGGCGATGTCGCCCAGGGCAAAGACCCCATCAAGCCCCACTACGCGGCTGGCACGGTCGACGGTGAAGCGGTTGCCAGGGGCAAGCTTAAAGTCGGCTGGAGCGCCTTTGATGTCAAAGCTGACGCCAGTGATGCCAGCGGTCCAAATCACCATGCCCGAGTCGATGGTGGTACCATCGCTAAGGGTGGCGATATTGCCCACATAGTCCTTAAGGAGAGTGTTGAGGCGCACGTCGACGAGCAGATTGTCGCGCAGATACTGTAGGGCTTTCTCTTGGGAATGGGGACTCATGGGGCCCAGCAGGTGGTCGGCACCTTCGAGGAGGATAATCTTCACATCCTCGGGCTTGAGGGTGGTATATTCCTTCTTGATAATCTCGCGCTTCATCTCGCCAAGAGCTCCAGCCACTTCTACTCCTGTGGGACCGCCCCCCACGACTACAAACGTCAACAGCTTCTTGCGCAACTCCATGTCCTTGGTCAGACAGGCGCGTTCGAGGCGGTATAGTATCTCATAGCGGCAACGCAGGGCTTGAGGAGTCGACTTGATGGTGTAGACATACTTCACGAGGTCGGGGTTGCCAAAGAAGTTGTTGGTGGTGCCGGCTGCGATGACGAGCTTATCAAAAGGGAGAGTCTCAAACTGTGTGACTACCTCACGGCGCTCCATATTGATCTCTTTCACCTGGCCCATGTGGAAACGTGTGCCCTTGAGCTTGCTCTTCTGCATCTCGCGGCGAAAGGGGAAGGAGATGCTGCCCGGGTCGAGGCCGCTGGAGGCCACTTGATAAAAAAGCGGGGGAAAGCTATGGTAATTATGACGATCTACGAGCACGATATCAAAGCGCTTCTTGTCAAGGCGCTTTACAAGATTGAGGCCGGCAAAGCCGCCGCCTATCACGACGATACGCTCGCGTTGTGGCTTCTGAGAGATAGTGTTTTCTTCCATCATTTGTTTACATCCAGATTTTAAAATTGAAACACCCTATTAGGGCAAAAGGATTTTAGAACGAGCAAAAAAGAAGCTGTGGGTGTCAAAAATGGCATCATCTATTGCAACCCCATTGGGGTTATTCCAAACAGATGGCAGTTGTACCATCCCCCAACAAAAACGGCGCCTAAGGCGCCGTTTCGGGAAAGGGGTAAATTATTTTTAGCTAATTGGAAGAATCCATACGGGATTCGTTGAGTTAATGCAATTGTGACACAGCCACTATATGACGATTGCCCCTATGGATAAGGGCTGAGGGATGTTAGTCCATGTTGGGCTTATCCTTGGCGGGATTGCGGAAGTAGATTTTATGGTCTACGTATTCCTGTGTAGCTATCAGAGTGGGCTTTGGGAGCTTCTCATAGTAGCGTGAGATCTCTATCTGCTCGCGGTTTTCGGAGATTTCCTCCATGTTGTCGTTGAGAGTGGCAAACTCTGCGAGCTTCTTCTCAAGATCGTGTTTCATCTCGGCTGCAATCTGGTTGGCGCGTTTGGCCACGATGCAGACGGTCTCGTAAACGTTGCCGGTGTCCTCCGAGAGCGCGATCATATCGCGTGTCACGGTGTTGAGGGGAGCATTACTTTTCTTATAATCCATCTTAAAGGTCAGTTATGAATTTTTGGAAGGGATGTATTCTTAATCTTTGATGTGGCTCTGAGCTATCTTGAAGATGTTTTCGGCCTCCTGGCGGTTAGGACTGTCGGGGTAGTTGTTGATGAAAGAATAGTATTCATCGACCACCTCGCGATAACGGTCAACCTGCTTCTCCTCGACGCTCTGGGCTGCCTCTTGATAACGGCTCTTAAGGATCAAAAGTTCGAGGTCTTCCTTGTAGCGCGAGTAAGGATAGTTCTTGATAGCGTTTTGGGCCACGATGATAGCGCTCTGGTAGTTGTTGCCCATATAGTTGCCGAGGTTGTAGTAGAGCTGGGCGTTTTCGAGCTGCTTGAGGGTAAGCTTGTCCTGAAGCTCAAAGATGGCGTTTTGGGCGATGCTCACTTTGTCGCTACGAGGGAAATAGTCGAGGAAGGCTTGCAGTTCCTCGATGCCTTTCATCGTGTCGCTCTGGTCGAGCTGAGGCTCTGGGGAGTCGAGATAATATCCATAGCCGCTATAGAAACGCGCCAGCTCGGTATACTTGCCTTTTGGATAACGCGTGTAGTAGGTCTTGAAGTATGCGCCCGAGTTGACATAGTCTTTGTTCTCGTAGTGGCTTAGAGCCAAGAGGTAGAGGGCCTCTTCGGCCTTGTCGGAGCCTTTGAGCACGGTGACGATGTCGGTGAGGATCGTAGCCGACTGTACATACTTCTTCTCGGCAAATGCACGCCGAGCAAAGTCAAGCTTAGCATCAGCATCGTTGCTCTTGAGCATACGCTGATATTCGCCGCACGATGAGAGCATCAATAGGCCCACGAGCAGCACGAGGTATCTATATGGCATAGAACGTAGCTTAGTAATGATTGTATTAGGCATAATGCAACCGCAAAGTTACATATTATTTCTCATAGTGGCGCCACGATGGGGCAGCGCACTATGAGAAATTATGTTTTTTTATACCTATATGATGCCTCGTAGAGAGGATATAGAGGCTACGTCGTGACGACGGCAGTAATCTTCGAGATAATCAATCACCTTAATGGTGACAGTGGGGTCGATAAAGTTGGCCGTGCCTATCTCCACGGCCGTAGCGCCTGCCATGATAAACTCGAGGGCATCGCGTCCGTTCATAATGCCTCCGAGACCTATGACGGGTATCTTAACAGCCTTGGCCACCTGCCACACCATGCGCACAGCTACAGGCCTAACCGCTGGTCCGGAGAGGCCACCGGTGATGGTGGAGAGGTAGGGACGACGACGCTCCACGTCGATGGCCATGCCCATCAGGGTGTTGATGAGCGACACGCTGTCGGCACCCTCCGCCTCCACGGCGCGAGCTATAGAGGCGATGTCGGTGACGTTGGGCGACAGTTTGACGATTACAGTGCGAGGGAAGGCTCGGCGCACCGCCTTCGTCACCTCGGCAGCACCCGCACATGATGTGCCAAAGGCCATACCCCCCTGCTTGACGTTGGGACACGAGATATTGACCTCGATGGCTGGTATGCCTTCAATGGGAGCCAGCTTCTCGCACACGGCTACATAGTCGGCCACGGTGGCTCCTGATACATTGACTATCAGCGGCGACTCCACGGCCTCCATTCGAGGCCAGATATGCTCGATGAAATAGTCAACGCCTTTATTTTGCAACCCCACGGCATTGAGCATGCCCGAGGGTGTCTCCACCATGCGGGGATAGGGATTGCCTTCGCGATGGGCTATGGTAGTGCCCTTGACGATGTAGCCACCGAGGCGATTAAGGTCGATAAATGGGGCAAACTCTTCGCCATAGCCAAAGGTGCCCGACGCTGTGAGGACGGGGTTCTTGAGCTCCAGCCCTCCAATGTTTACTCTGAGATCTGCCATGTCAATTGGTGGATATTGAATACGGGTCCTTCAGTACATACACACACATTGCCCTTCACCGTAGGCTCTACGCAGCAAAGACAAGCACCCAGCCCGCAAGCCATGGTATTCTCAAGCGACACTTGACACTCCACGCCCTTCTCCACTGCCCTACGAGCCACAGCCTTCATCATAGGCATGGGGCCACAGCAATAGATATAGTCGATGTCCGGGCGCTGGAAGGCACTGTTGAGGGTGACTACTCCTGGCTCGCCATAGGAGCCATCATCGGTGGAGGTGACTACCTCGCCAATGGCTGCAAGCTCGTCGAGAAGCAACAGGTCGGCGCGGCTGCGAGCTCCCACCAAGAAAGTGGGCTCCACACCTCGCTGACGCAAAGCACGTCCCAGATATAAAAGCGGAGCCACCCCTACACCGCCACCCACGAGCAGCGGCCTCCTACACCCCTCGGGGATGTCAAAGCCGTGGCCTAGAGGATAGATGATGTTGAGGACGCTTCCTGCTGGGAGGTTGATAAGATGGCGCGTGCCCTCGCCGGCATCACGCACGAGAAGCCACAGCTCGCCGCGCTCAGCGTCGATATTGCATATCGAGATGGGGCGGCGCAGGAAGGTGGTGGGACTATCGGGCACCAACACCTGTACAAATTGGCCGGGCTCGGCCTCCAAGAGGGGCGAGCCGTCGGCTGGCGACAGACGCAGCAGGCCATAAGAAGAAGATAGCCGCACAGTGGCGGCTATCATCATATCGGTCATCTGCCGTGTGGCTGACTGTTGACGTGAGGGTATCATATCCAACGCACGAATGCAAAGTCTTGACGATGAGGCAGATTGGGGTTTTTAGGATAGAGACGAAGGCCGTAGCGGAACACTCCAGCCTCGCGTATCTTCTCGTGGAGGTCGTAGGTGTAGATATTGCCATCGCGCCTCACCACGTTGAACGGACGTGTCTCGAAGAAGCGATCTTGACCATTCTCCATCTTGTAGACCACTACTTCCAGACCAAGGTCGTCGCCAAGGCCATTGGTATCAATTACGGCCTCTACGTCGTACGACATGCCGGTAAACGTAGTGCCAGAAGGCATGTTGAGCTTAATGTCTATCACCTTGATGCCATCCCAGAGGCCTGCCACCTTCTCCTTCCAAGCAGCAATCTCCTTGGCGAGGGCATAGTCGTTGGCAATGAGGGCGCGGAAACGCTTGTCCTCGGGGCAATAGAAGCGGCTGATATAGTCGTCGAGCTGACGCTTCATGGTGAAGTGGGGAGCGATGTGGCCTATAGAACGCTTGATATACTGGATCCATTCGGGCGAGTAGCCGCGTGAATTCTTGGCGAAGTAGAGAGGGATAATCTCGTTCTCCAGCATGTTGTAGATGGTGGCAGCGTCGAGCTTATCCTGCTGTGCCTGGTCGGTAAAGGTGCGCACGTCGGTGAGCGCCCAGCCACCCTTCTCATCCTTGCGGTAGCCTTCATACCACCATCCGTCGAGCACCGAGAAGTTGAGCACGCCGTTCATCTCGGCCTTTTCGCCCGAGGTGCCAGAGGCTTCAAGAGGACGCGTGGGGAAGTTGAGCCATACGTCAACGCCTGTCACGAGGCGCTTGGCTACGATCATATTGTAGTCCTCAAGGAAGATCACCTTGCCCAGGAACTGAGGCATGCGCGATATCTCCATTATGCGCTTGATAAGGCCTTGGCCTGCACCATCGGCGGGGTGAGCCTTACCCGAGAAGATAAACTGCACGGGGAACTGAGGATTGTTGACAATCTTGGCCAGACGGTCGAGGTCGTTGAAGAGGAGGTGGGCACGCTTATAGGTGGCAAAACGACGAGCGAAGCCAAAGATAAGAGCGTTGGGGTTGATCTTGTCGAGCACCTGCATCACGGCTGCTGGATCGCCTTGATTCTTAAGCCACTTCTCCTTGAAGTCGCGCTTTACAAACTCGATAAACTTCTTCTTGAGACGCACGCGCATATCCCAAATCGACTCGTCGCTGCAATCGAAGATACCCTTCCAGGCCTCGGGGTCGCTCTGGTTTTCAAACACCTGCTGACCCAGATGGTCGCCATAGAAGGCCTTCCACTCCGAGGCAGCCCAGGTGGGCATGTGGACACCGTTGGTGACGTAGCCCACGTGGCTCTCCTCCCAAGAATAGCCCTTCCATACGCCCTGGAACATCTTTTTCGACACTTCGCCATGGAGCCAGCTCACACCGTTGGCCTCCTGACAGGTGTTGAGAGCGAAGACGCTCATCGAGAAGCGCTCGTTGCTATCGGGGTTCTCACGGCCCATGTTGATGAGTTCTTGACCAGTGATACCGAGTTTACCGGGAAATTCGCTCATATATTTCCAGAAGAGGCCCTCGTCAAAGTAGTCGTGGCCGGCAGGCACGGGGGTGTGCACGGTGTAGAGCGACGACGAGCGCACCACTTCGAGAGCCTCGTTGAACGTAAGCTTCTGACCCTGCACATAGTCAACCAATCGCTGGAGATTGAGCAGAGCGGCGTGGCCTTCGTTGCAGTGGTAGAGGTCGGAGTTGATGCCGAGCTTCTTGAGCATGAGCACGCCACCTATACCGAGCAGATACTCCTGCTTGATACGGTTTTCCCAGTCGCCACCATAGAGCTTGTGGGTAATCTGGCGGTCAAACTCGCTATTCATGTCAAAGTCGGTGTCGAGCAGGTATAGGTTCATCCGACCCACGGACACACGCCAAATGTGGCTGTAGACGATACGGTCGGGGTAAGGCACCTCGAGAATCATAGGATGGCCATCCTTCTCACATACCTGCTCGATGGGGAGCTGGTTGAAGTTTTGGGCTTCGTAGTTGGCTATCTGCTGGCCGTCGACCGAGAGGGTCTGGGTGAAGTAGCCAAAACGGTAAAGGAAGCCCACGGCCGTCATCTTCACGCGGCTGTCGGAGGCTTCTTTGATGTAGTCGCCGGCGAGTACGCCGAGACCACCGGAATAAATCTTAAGACAGTTGCAAAGACCATACTCCATAGAGAAGTAGGAGACGGAGGGTACATCGTCGCGCATGGGTTGCTTCATGTACTCCTTGAAGCTGGCATACACATGGTCGATGCGCTCCATCAGTTCGCGGTCGTGGAGGATCTCATCAAGACGCTCGGCCGAGAGACGCTGCAGGAGCATCACAGGGTTTTCGCCCGTAGAGCGCCAAAGGTCGGGATTGAGTGTGCGGAAGAGCGATTTGCCCTCGCTGTTCCATACCCACCAGAGGTTTTTGGCAAGTTCTTCAAGCGGCTTGAGCTTCATAGGGAGCTCGGCTTGAACAGTAGCTTCACGCCACACAGGAGCGTTGGTGTTGCTAACTTGAATCTTCATAATACCTTAGTAATTGTAATTAAATTGGGTTTACTCTATTAAGCTTTCGTGGATTATAGCTGCTTTGAGGGCGCCTATTTCTCTTGGCGCTCGTGGCAGTGACGGAGAGCTATATCAAAGGCTTCGACATAATACTCTATGAAATAACTCCAGGCTGCGCGCTCGGCCGTGGCCATTGCCTGCTGGCTTATCTCTTGGAGAGTGGCCTCGCTCGACTGGGCGAGGAAGCGCAGGCTACGCGCTATATTGTAAGTGACGTCGTCGTAGTTGTTGTCGTTGCGGCCCACTACCACTACCCCGCCCGATTCAAACTGGTCGTCGGTAGTATCAAGGGCCCACTGTCCAAATCCTGAAAGGGAGGTGGTGATGGTTGGCACTCCGAAGGCGATGCTCTCCAGCGGAGTGTAGCCCCAAGGCTCATAATAAGAGGGGAACACCGTGGCATCAAAGCCTATCAGGAGGTCGTAGTAGGAGGAGTTGAAGATGCCATCTACACCATTGAGGTAGCAGGGCACATAGATGACATTGGCTTGGCGCTGAGATGCATTGGCAAAGCCCAAGCTGTGGATACGCCCTATGATGGGGTCTTCATTGGGGTTGTTGAGCCAATGGGTGATGACGGGATCGGGGAGCTGCGCAGAAGTGTCGCCGGGCTTTGAGGGTTGAGCGAGAGCCTCTTGAAGGTCGAGGCGCGGCTCCTTCATCCAAGCAGGCACGAGCACAAAGGCCACCACGTGGCGCTGGGTGTCCATTTGCTCCAAGCGGTTGATGGAGTCGAGAAACACGTCGATTCCCTTATTACGATACTCGCAGCGGCCCGAGGTGGCCACGAGGAAAGTGTGGTGGGGCAGCTCGCGGCCTATCAGAGTAGATGCTACCTGCAGGAGCTTTTGGCGAGCGGCTTCACGGGCCGTCTTAAAGCGGCTTTTGGGTGGCACGAAGTTTTGCTCAAAGCCGTTCGGCGTCACGATATCTGGACGACGGTCGAGCAACTGCTCACACTCGATGGCTGTCACTTCGCTCACCGTCGTAAAGCAGTCGGCCTGGTGGGCTGCTGTCTTTTCGAGCGAGTGCTTGGCCTCCATATTGAGCTCGCGAGCCATCTGATCGCCATTGTAAGCATGGAGATACTCGTAGAGATGCTTACCGTTGCCACATATACTGCGGCCGATGCTGGTGGCGTGGGTGGTGAAAATGGTGGCCACATATGGCACCTTCCATTTCACATAGAGGAGACCCATGCCGGTGGTCCACTCGTCGAAGTGGGCTATCACATTATTGGCCTCCGAAAACTTCTTAAAGGCGCAGAGGCTCTCAATCACCATACCAGCAGCGCGAGCGAAGGCACATCCCTCGCCATAGTCGCCATATTCATGCAGCGAGTCGACACCGTAGAGCTCCCACATCTTGCCGAAGAACTCAGGGTTGGAGGCATATAAGGAGTCAAACTTTACCAGAATGACAATAGGCTTGCCAGGGACATCCCAGCGGCCACACCTCACACTTATCCCCTCAGGAAGCGACGCGCTCTTGCGCCACGCCTTGAGGATACTGTCGGAAGGTAAGAAGTAGGGAGAGGGATTATCTGGAGTCCATACGTCGGGTCCGATAAAAATAACTTTATCCTTGTATAGCGACTGAAGAGTTTTAGCCTTGGTTGACAAGACTGTGTAAATGCCGCCTATCTTGTTGCATACCTCCCAACTTGTCTCGAAGAGGAGGTCGACGGGCGCTACAGGTGCTTTATGCATGTTAGGTCGCGGTGGTTAATATGATGTAATCTGTATTTTGGGCGCAAAGGTAGTGAATATTTTCCAAATAAACAAAAAAGGTCTTACTCACCAAGCGGTTTATCGCCGCCCCAACGCTGGCGCTGAAGCTCGGCCGAGCGCTGCTCTGCGGGATTATCGGCCGGAGTCCACAGGCGCGTGCCTTGCAGAGCATCGGGCATAAACTGTTGCTTTACGAAGTGGCCTGGATAGGCGTGGGCATACTTATAATCAGCGCCATAGCCCAGCTGCTTCATAAGTTTGGTAGGGGCATTGCGCAGATGAAGTGGCACGGGAGGAGCTCCCGTGTCGCGCACGAGTTGCAGAGCGGTGTCGATGGCCATATAGGCGCTATTACTTTTAGGCGAAGTGGCCAGATAAATTGTGCATTCGGCAAGCGGTATACGGCCCTCAGGCCACCCTATCTTGTGGATTATATCAAAGGTGGCATTGGCGAGAAGCAACGCGTTGGGGTTGGCGAGCCCTATATCCTCTGCGGCGAGAATGGCCAGGCGGCGAGCTATAAACTCGGGTTCCTCTCCGCCCTCAATCATTCGAGCCAACCAGTAGATGGCTGCGTCGGGGTCGCTGCCGCGCACGCTCTTGATAAAAGCCGAGATGATATCATAGTGGAGTTCGCCATTCTTATCGTAGGCTGCGGGGTTGCGCTGCAGGCGCTCAGTGACAGCCTTGTCGTCGATTACTATCTCTTCGCCGTCGGGGGTCGACTGCTCAAGCAGGTCGAGGATATTGAGTAGCTTACGGGCGTCGCCACCGGCAAATCTGAAGAGGGCCTCCGTGGAGTCGACTCTCACTCGCCGAGCGCTCAGCACGCGGTCGGTAGTCAGCGCTCGCTGGAGGAGCACGTCGAGGTCGGCATTGCTCAGTGGTTCCAGAGTATATACCTGAGCGCGGGAGAGCAACGGGCGTATCACCTCAAACGAAGGATTCTCCGTGGTGGCGCCAATGAGAGTCACTGTGCCATTCTCCACCGCTCCAAGCAAGCTATCTTGCTGATTCTTGCTGAAACGATGGATTTCGTCGATGAAGAGGATGGGCCTACCGCCCGCAAACATACTCATGGCATCATGGCGACAACGCTCAAGGACGTCTCTCACCTCTTTTACTCCCGAATTGACAGCGCTGAGGGTGTAGAAAGGAGCCTTCACCTCGCTGGCTATGATGCGGGCAAGAGTAGTCTTCCCCACCCCTGGAGGCCCCCAGAGGATAAAAGAAGCCACCCGCCCGCTCTCAATCATGCGGCGGATGATGGCGCCTTGCCCCACGATGTGGGTCTGGCCTATGTAATCATCGAGGTTGGAGGGCCGGAGCCTCTCGGCAAGTGGTGGATTCATATTAATGCAAAGTTACAACGTTATTAACGCAAAATGGAAGGTAAATCCTCAAAAAATTGTAATTTTGCGGAAATCAATCTGTAATTATGACCCATTTGAGATACATTATCCCGACTATCATCTCCTTAATAATATTATTTATGACCGTCTCTTCCCTTGAGGCGCAGACCTCAACCTCCCCCTCCCCTCTACCCGCATGGCAAGCGGGAGAGACGGTCGACTCCATAGAAGCGCAGCGCTTGATTGACGAGGGCGTGGCTTTCAGCGTGCAGGAAATAAGCCCACAGATAGCAAAGCGCATCAAGGGTTCTTCGCTCCCCGATGGCGTGAGAGGCCTCACGACGAGCGACCTCCGCTATCTGCAGCTGCTCCATGTGGGGCCCGAAGGCCAGATAATGAAGGGTGAGATGATAGTCAACCGCCGTATAGCCGCTGATGTCGACTCTATCTTCCTTAAGCTCTACCAAGCCGGATACCCCATTGAAAGCATGCGACTAATCGACGACTTTGGCGCCAACGACGAGAAGTCGATGAGGGCCAACAACACGTCGGCTTTCTGCTATCGCTCAATAGTGGGGTCGGCGCGCCTTTCCAAACACTCCATGGGTATGGCCATCGACATCAATCCTCTCTACAATCCTTACTTCAAGTACTCTAAGCTCCAGCCACGCAAGGCCGACCTCTCTACCCTCCAACCATCTACGGCCAAAGAATACGTTGACCGCACCAAGGAGTTTCCCTACAAGATTACCCGCGACGACTTGGCCGTCAAGCTTTTCAAGCAATACGGGTTTAAATGGGGTGGCGACTGGGCCAATCGCAAGGATTACCAGCATTTTGAGAAATAGAGGGACAGAGGGGACTGAGCTGCGCATAGAGGACAGAGCGGACAGAGCTGTGCATAGAGGACAGAGCGGACAGAGCTGTGCATAGAGGACAGAGGGGCACAGGGGCTGAAGGCAGATGTACCTTTTAGAAAATTTTTAAACGAAAACGCAATAATAAGTAACAATACGACGTTTAGATACAACAATTTGCTAAAAATTTTGCAAAAGAAAGGGATGTCATTTAAATATTTCAACGTACCTTTGCATATCCCATGAATAGCACAACCCATGTTGTCATTATGCTTAAAAATTTAGTTAAACCCTATTTATGAAAAAAGCTATCCTATGCATGGTCATGATGTGGCTCTCAGCCCTAATGGCCATAGCCCAAATCACGTCAATGAAAGGCATTGTGGTATCGGCCGAAGATGGCGAGCCAGTAATTGGAGCCACAGTGACTGTGACGGGCACCCAGAAGCGAGTGGCCACTGATATGGAGGGCCGCTTCTCTTTCTCTAATCTTACCAGCAGCGACAAGACAATCACCGTCACCTACGTGGGGATGGAGACAGCCACCGTAAAGATTGAACCCGAAGTGAGAGTGGTGCTTCAGACCCAAGTAGATATGCTCGATGAGGTGGTGGTAGTGGCCTTTGGCAAGCAGAAACGCGAGGCCTTTACTGGCTCCGCCACTGTGATCAAGAGCGACGACCTCACCAAATCGCAGGTCAACAACCCTATCACCGGTCTGCAAGGAAAGGTGCCGGGCTTGACGATGATTGATACCAACGACCCCTCAAAGTCGTCGACTATCAACATCCGCGGCCTCAGTTCCATCAATGCCGGCACCGAGCCATTGATCATCGTAGACGGCCTGGTGTTTAACGGCAACTGGCGCGACATCAATCCCGCCGACGTCGACAACATATCTGTGCTCAAGGATGCGGCTTCCAACGCCCTCTATGGTGCGCGGGGCGCCAACGGTGTGATAATGATTACCACCAAGAGCGCGCAGAAAGGTCGCACGAAGGTGACGCTCGACGCTAAATGGGGTGTCAACACCGATGCCAAAGTGGACTACGACGTGATCGACAACGCCGGCGAATACTACGAGGCCCACTATCTGGCCCTCAAAAACTACTATATGCGCAGCGGGGGAATGACCGAAGCAGCCGCCCACCTGCAAGCCAATAATATGATGATAACCAACGACGACACTCAAGGTGGTCTTGGCTACATCGTCTACTCTGTGCCCTCAGGACAGACACTCATAGGACGCTCCGGGAAACTGAATCCCAACGCCACTCTGGGCAACAAACTGACCTACGACGGACAGACCTACACCCTTACCCCCGACAGCTGGCGCGACTATGGTCTACGCAACGGCTTCCGACAGGAATACAACCTCACACTGTCGGGCGGAGGTGAGAAGTACTCGGTATACATGAGCCTCGGCTACCTCGACAATGATGGTATTTGCTATGGATCCTCGCTCAAGCGCTACACGGCTCGACTTAAGACCGACTATCAGGCCTATTCGTGGCTTAAGGTGGGAGCCAACACCAGCTATGTCAATAGCGAGGTCAACGCCATGAGCAGCGCATTCTCTGCCTGTCATAGCATAGCGCCTATCTATCCTCTATTCTTGCGCGACGGCGACGGGGTGATAATGACCGATGAGCATGGGGCAATGTACGACTATGGCGACGGCACCAACGCCGGACTGGTGCGCCCAGTGCTCAAGCAATACAACTCTCTGCAAAGCGACCGCCTCAACACGTCGCAAAGCACCAACAACTCGGCCAACTTCTCGGGCTACGCCATCGCCGACTTTCTCAACGACTTTCGCTTGACCATCAACGGCAGCGTCTACCTGACAGAGACTCGTTCTGGCTCGTCGACCAACCCCTACTATGGCTACTCGCAGAAGACCAACGGTACAGTGTCGACCTACCACTATCGCTATCTCACCACCAACTTCCAGCAACTCCTCAACTGGAGCCACGACTTTGGCCACAACCACGTCGAGGTGCTCCTGGGACATGAATACAACCGCTACTCAACGACGCAGCTCGGAGGCTCTAAGAGCTTTGTGGCTATGTATACCCAAAACCTCGAGCTCAACGGCGCCATCGTGAATGGCAGCATGAGCGGCTCCAAGACGATGGTCAATCGCGAAGGCTACTTCATCCGCGCTCAGTATGACTACGCCAGCCGCTACTTTGCCTCGGCATCCTTCCGCCGCGACGGCTCGTCGTATTTCCACCCCAACCATCGCTGGGGCAACTTCTGGTCGGTGGGCGGCGCTTGGATCCTTTCCAAAGAGGAATGGTTTCCCAAGAATCCCCTGCTCTCCATGCTCAAATACAAGATATCCTATGGCGAGCAAGGCAACGACGCCATCGGCTCGTTTAAGTATACCGACTACTATACTATCTCCAATAGCGACAACCAAGTGGCGCTCGCCTTCTCCACCAAAGGCAATCCCAACATCACTTGGGAGAAAAACGGAGCTCTCAACACTGGTTTTGAATTTGAGGCCTTCAACTATCGCCTGAGCGGTAGCATCGAATACTACTGGCGCAAGACCTCCGACATGCTCACCTACTCAGAGACTCCCTCATCGCTGGGCTACTCGACATACTATGCCAACATCGGCGATATGGTGAATCAAGGTATTGAATTCCAGCTCAACGCCACCCTGATACGCTCGCGCAACTTCAACTGGAACGTAAACCTCAACGGCAGCTGGGAGAAAAACCGTATCACCAAGCTCCCCGACGACAAGCATCAGATAGAGATCGACGGCCACTGGGGCTATCAAGGCTCCTACCTCTTCTATGGCGAGGGTCTGCCCCTCTACTCTTGGTACATCCAAGAATATGCAGGCCCCAACAGCAATGGCGAGCCCAGTTGGATCACCAATTCGGTGGAGAACGCCGACCTTGACGCCAACGGCAACCCCGTCACCACAGCCGACGGGCGCTACGTCACCTCCACCTACGAGAAAGCCGACTATCAACTGGCAGGCTCAGCGCTGCCCACGTTCTACGGCGGCTTTGGCACAACGGTGACGGCTTGGGGCTTTGACCTTACGGCCAACTTCACCTACTCGCTTGGCGGCAAGAAACTCGACTCGGGCTACGCCACCCTGATGTATGCTCCTTATTCGAGCCACGTGGGCTATAACATCCACCGCGACGCTCTCAAGGGCTGGAGCGAGGAGACTCCCACCGCCTACCTCCCTCGCTGGCAATATGGCGACACGCAGAATGGCTACACCTCCACGCTGTATCTTACCAACGCCAACTCGCTCTCCTTCCGCACCCTGCAGATAGGCTACACACTGCCTCAAACGCTGGTGCAGAAACACCACCTGCCCACGATGCGCGTCTACTTCTCGGTGGACAATGGGGCCTACTGGACCAAACGCAAGGGATTCGACCCTCGCAGCGTGCGCTCCACCTACGACGACACCGGCTACTCCCCAATGCGCACTTTTGTAGGAGGCATTAATCTCACATTCTAATCTTAATCCAATCCTCACAAGTAGATATGAAACTAAACACTTTAACCCTGCTCGCAGCCTCCACAGTGGCCTTCTCCACCACTCTTTCGAGCTGCTTGGAGACACCGCTGCCTCAGACCAACGGAGCCACTCAAGAGCAAGTGGAGCAAGAATCCAAGGATGGCCTGGCCAACGCCGTGGCTTCCTATATGCACGGATTGATAAGCGACGACTATACCGACATCGGTTATCCACAATATATGATAATACGCGACGTGCTGACCGCCGATATGCCAGTGCTCGACCCCTCCTACTACTACTGGTACTACTACTGCACATTTCTCTATATGGGCGACTATGCCATGCAGACCTACTGGTGGAGCTATTACAATGGCTTAATCCTCGACTGCAACCTCCTCATCAAGAGCTGCGATCGCGAGAGTGCCACCGATGCACAGAATCTGGCCACGGGATGTGCATATCGCGCTTTCACCATGTTTGAGATGGCACGTATGTATGAGTTTAAGCAGACGGGCACAAGTCTTGATGCCGAGTATTACGACAAACTTCGCGGCTTGACCGTGCCGCTGGTCAACGAGAATGTCACCGAGGAGCAGTCGTTCAACAACCCACGAGCTCCTTTCTACGAGATGTATCGCTTTATTTTGACCGACCTGAATGTGGCCGAAGACGCGCTCAATCGCGCATCCTCGCTCAACGGCCTCAAGACCCATGCCACTCCGGGCATGGTGTATGGCCTTAAGGCGCGTGTGTGGCTCGAACTCGCCACACGCTTTGACCGCTTCCCCGATGATCTGGAAACGGCTCTAGCCCACGAGGATGAGCAATACTACGACATGCTTGGCGACGACTACACCCTCGACCCGCTGGGTGTGAAGACTGCCAACGAGGCCTACCAGAAAGCCGCCGAATATGCACGCTTAGCAATCAACCAGGGCTACAGCGTACTGACCGAATCCGAGTGGCACAACCCCAACACAGGCTTCAACAGCGACTGCAACTCGTGGATATGGCTTATGTCAATCAACTCCAACAATCAGATGGTGACCTACTACACATGGCGCTCATGGGTGTCGTATATGTGCCCTGAAGCCACCTACGGCCTGGCCCACTACAGCTACAACTCTTGCCACTGCATCGACGCGGCCCTCTTTGAGCGCATCAGCAGCAAGGACTGGCGCAAGACCACCTGGATTGACCCCGACGACTTTGAGGCAGGCGAAGAGGTGTTCAATGAGAAGTATGCCGACAAGGTCAATCTCTCCTACGATGAATGGCAATGCTACGCCCCTTATGTAGGCTTTAAATTCCACCCCTGCAATGGCGACGGATCATCGAGCACCGCCGGCAACGGAGTTGACATCCCTCTGATGCGTGTCGAAGAGATGTATTTCATTGAAGCCGAAGCCAAGGCCCACTACGAAGGCCTATCCTCGGGCGTGGCAGCTCTGACAAGTTTTCTCAACACTTATCGCTATACCGACGGATCTTACACCTCGCTGGCCTACAATATGGACGACTTCACCGAGGACCTTCTCAAGCATAAGCGCATAGAGTTTTGGGGCGAGGGACTGGTGCTCTTCGACTTCCGTCGTCTGGGTAAAGCTATCACACGCGGCTACACAGGCTCCAACCATCCCAAAGCTTACCAGTACAACTCCATCGACGGCTACGTAGCCCCCTGGTCGACACTCTTCATACCGCGCCGAGAGGCCAACCTAAACACGGCTGTGCTCATCAACCCCGACCCATCAAGCGTCTCACAGACCCTCAAATGGAGCGAATAATTCCTTACATATAATAATCCCATCACCCCATTATGATCCGCTTATTTTCATCCAAGATATATATGCTGCTACCGGCAGCCATGCTTATGCTGGCAGCTTGTAGCGACGACGACGACAATAATTGGGAGCCTGGAGAGCCAGAGAAGGCTTCGTGTATCGGCGTCTACTTCTCGGCCGATGCTCCTTCCTCCTACGTGCTCCTGCCCACAGGCGACAAGACGATTGAGGTGGCCATCTATCGTCAGTCGAGCAGCAGCGCTGTCGAAGTGCCTATTATCTCCACAGGTAGCGATGAGCGACTCTCAATACCCGCGAGCGTATCCTTCGCCGCCGGACAAGACTCCACAAGCTTTTCAGTGGACTGTTCTGCGCTCCCAAGCCAGGAGACTGCCCAATTGCTTGTCACTGTACCCGAAGAATACTTGCTTGAATACTCTTCTACTCTCTACGCCTACGGAGCCTCAGTGATTATCACCGACTGGGAGGAGGTCAATGGCAGCCCTGTCACCCTCACCTTCCTCAACTCCAGCTATGAAGAAGCCATCTTCAATGCCGTAGAATGTAAGATGTACAATTTGGGTGGCACCAATCAATATCGCCTCGAGAATGTGTTCAACTCGGGCCTTGACCTCGATTTTGAGATTATCGACACCGACACCAAAGGATACTCAGAGTTCTCGCCTCTCACCAACTTCTACTCTGACCCCACCTATTATAATGAATGGTATCTCTTTGACAAAGCCAACAATAGCTATGCTAATCCCCAACTTGAAGTATATGGCACCGACACATCTGTCACGGTCAACTATATCTTCTTCTACGGCTCAAGCTATTCGCCTGAGATACGACTCAAAGGCTCGGTAGACTCCAACGGCGATATGGCCTCGTTTAGCTATTGCTATATGTGGGGGCAAGCCTACTCCACATCGTGGAATCTCTTCTGCCTCTACTTCTGTTGGGACACAGAATAATAGATTGTGCTTATTTCACACCCTCTTATTTAATAAAATTAAAGGCCGAGGTAACGCTTCACATTGTAATAGCTGATATCGGCTATCATCTGCTCTACACGCTCTTCCTCTCCTAAAGGTATCACTCCCGCTTCAACATCGCTTCCTATCATACGACATAGGATCCTGCGGAAATATTCATGGCGGGGGAAGGAGATGAAGGAGCGTGCATTGGTCACCATCCCAATAAATCGGCTAAAGAGGCCTTGGGTGGATAGAGCGTTCATCTGGGCCTGCATCCCGAGGAAATTGTTGTTGTACCACCACGCAGTCCCCATCTGTATCTTCCCAGGGATGGTGCTATCTTGAAAATTGGCCAACATAGCAGCCACCCACGTATTGTCGGCGGGGTTAAGATTGGAGAGAATGGTCTTGGCCAGACGCTGGTCGCGGTCGAGAATATCCAAGAAATGGGCCATCGCACGCGCGTTGCGCCCGTCGCCTATGGTATCAAAACCAGTGCCAGGCCCCAGCAGGCGACACATTCGAGTATTGACATTGAAGAGGGTGCCAAAATGGATCTGTTGAGCCCACCCTTTGGCGTGGTTCATCCTGGCGAGGTCGACGAGAATGGCCAGCTGCATCTTCTGGAGATTGTCCTTGAGCAGAGGATCACCATCTAGCACGTGGCGAGACAGTTTGTCACACTCGCGTGGAGAAAGCTTGCCTTGAGGCACCTCCCCCAGGCTAAGATGGGATATCACACATCCATGCTTGGCAAAGAAGTCATGACGCACCTGCAGCGCCTGTATCAGGCTTTCATAACTGGTAATCTTGAGTCCAGAAGCCCTCTCCAAGCGTCCTATATAGGCGAGATAGTCGGGGGCATCAAGCCCCAACACTTTGTCGGGGGCCCATGATGGCAACACACAGACGTCGTAGTCCTCCTTCTTCAGCAGGGAATGCCATTCAAGAGTATCGACAGGGTCGTCTGTAGTACAGAGCGTCTCCACATTGAAGAGCTGGAGCAGCCCGCGAGCGCTCATCTCAGGCGATTGGAGCATCTCATTACACCGATCATAAATCTTGCGAGCCGAGCGCGGGTTGAGAGGCTCAGTGATGTCGAAGGCCGACGATAGCTCCAGGCGACTCCAATTATAGAGTGGGTTGCGAAAAGCGTAAGGAAGAGTCTCGGCCCACTTCTCAAACTTCTCCCAATCCGAAGCGTCGCCAGTGATATAGCGTTCATCTACGCCATTGGACCTCATGGCGCGCCATTTCAGAGGGTCGTTTTCGAGCCATAGCTCGGTGATGGAGCGGAAACGTCGATCGAGAGCCACGTCGCGCGGCGAGAGGTGACACTGATAGTCGATAATAGGGAGATTTTCAGCTATATCATGATATAGATGACGTGAGGTGGGGGCGTGGAGTAGGAGATCCATAGGATAAGCTTTTTAGATAAATATGCCCACAAATTTAACACATTCTCCGACGTACTCCAAATAGTAGACGAAGAAATATGGCAAAAGGAATTTTTATGCAATAATTATACCATATTATCTATTCTCAGCGATGGCCGAGAAAGAAAGTTAAAGAGCATTTTTTTGATTGAAAACTTAATTGTGTGTAACTTTGCACCTATGGAAAATTCTATATTTTCATTGGATGCTCCTACCCTGGCATGGGTGGCTCTTGGAGTGGCTCTCTTATGCGCGCTCTACATTGTTGTCATCGTCGCCTCGAGGATTCGACGCGTGGTGGGTGCCCAGCAAGAATCAATCGACGCCCCGCTCCCTACAAGCGACCTCCCCGCAGTGTCGGTTGTGGTCTACGCTCACAATACAGGCGCCCAGATGGCATCGCTTATCGATGCTATCTTTGGCCAGGACTATCCCTCGGCCATCGAGGTGATAATAGCCCACGATGAAAGCTCAGAAGACAATGCCAAAGACTCCGATTTCTCCACTACCGACGTCATCACCACTCTCCAACAACGCTATAGCCACTTGACGGTCACCTACGTGCCTCTCGGCGCTCGCAATGTAAGCCGCAAGAAGCTCGCCATCACCCTTGGTGTAAAGGCTGCCTCTCATCCTGTGATAGTGGTGACCGACGGCCATGCACGCATCACCTCCCACGACTGGCTGCGCTGCATGACGCGCCATTTTATCTCCACCAATAATGGAGGGGATGGAGCCACGATAGTGATAGGATATGCATCGCTAGTGGAAGGCGACAATGAGTATAGCAAGCCGTTGAGCCGTAGGATAGCCTTCGACCAGGCGCGCGATGGAGTGAGATACCTCTCATGCGCCATCAAGGGCCATACTTATCGCGGCGATAGCGCCAATCTGGCCTACCTTCGCGAAGCATTCTTTGCCCACCGAGGATTTGCCGACTATCTCAATCTGCGAGCCGGCGACGATGATCTCTTCGTAGCGTCGATGGCCGAGCGATTCCCTGGCGTCGCCGTAGAGTTATCTCCAGCTTCCATCATTGAAATTCCCGACGATATGCCATCTATTGGCCATCGCGAGAAGCGGCATCAACGCGACTTCACACGCCAATACCTGAGCCAGTGGCCCTTCCGCCTATGGGGGTCCGTGAGCCTGGCATGGTGGCTATGGTTGGGAGCCACAGCAGCAACCATAGTATTGGCTATCCCTTATCTCATACCCTTGATAGCAGTAGCCATAATATGGATTGGGCTATGGCTCAGCGTGATGATTTATTGGCGCCGAGCTTGCAAAGCGCTCATGACGCGCAGATTGTTTTTTACTGTCCCCTTTCTATCGCTTTGGTATCCTCTGTACAACCTGAAATTCAGGTGGCTCGTTAGGCGACACACGGAGAGCCAATACACGTGGAGCGAAAATTTCAAATCTTTATAAACCCACTTAACAACCCATCAACACCCTCATTTCAATCATCATGAACTTGCGTTTCTTGCCTTTAACTCTGTTGGTAGCCAGCGCTGCCACCATGATTCTCACCTCGGGTGCAGCCTCCGACTGCTGTTCAACCCCTCCCCAAGTGGACACTATCATCGTCACTGGCCAATATCTCGACCAGCCCATGAAGGTCACTGTGGCTGTCCCCTCGAGTTATCTTGCCGAGGGCGACACTGCCCACTACCCTATCGTGTATCTGCTTAATGGCCACGGTGGCAACCATAAGTCGTGGAGCACCCTGCTGCCTCTCGACAGCGCTGCCAATGCCTATGAATGTATCTTCGTATGTCCGTCGGGCATGAACTCATGGTATTGGGACTCTCCTGAAGTGCCCGGTATGCAGATGGAGAGCTTCTTTGTCAATGAACTTATACCTTACATCGACCAGAACTATCGCACCCGCACTGACCGCGCAGGACGCGCCATCACGGGCTTCAGCATGGGTGGCCATGGTGCCTTCTGGCTCTCATGGCGCCATCCCGAGCTTTTCGGGTCGGCAGGAGCCATGAGCGGAGGCGTCAACATCATGCCCTTCCCCACACGCTGGAACATGCCCACCATGCTTGGCGAGCAGGAAGCCAATCCAGAGCGCTGGGCCGAGCATACAGTGATCAACATCGTCGACACCCTTGAGCCGGGCACCCTCAACCTCATCTTTGACTGCGGCACGGAGGACTTCTTCTACGATGTCAACTGTCAGCTCGACAGCGCCCTTAATGCTCGCAAGATCCACCATGTCTACATCACCAATCCGGGAGCACACACTGGTCCCTATTGGAGCAAGAGCATCTATCCCCACCTCGACTTCTTCCGTAGCCATTGGCAGCAGCCGGCTATGCCCGCGGCAGAGTGAGGCGAAATCTCACAGGCTGGTGAGATAAGAGAGTGAGAGATCCTCTCATAGCCGTCATCAACTGGCGGCTTAGACTTAGTCCTATCCCATTGCCCTCCTCTCGAGTGGTGAAAAAGGGCAGAAATATCTTAAGAGCCATGCTCTCTGGAATGGCTGGTCCATTGTTGGTGAAGTCTACCTTCACTGTCGATGGGTCGGCCATTACCTTTATCTCCACCTTGGCTCCCTTCACTCCCTTCAAGGCCTGAAGCGCGTTGGTCAAGAGATTTACACATACCTGTGTCAAAAGATTGCTATCGGCCAACGCCTGACAATCATCTCCTTTCATGCCGATGACCACTCCCTCACTATCGGGCTGGTGATGGGCCATGAGGACCATGCGCCCCATAAAAGGCTGCATCTCTATCTTTTCGACTACTGGCCGAGGGGTATTGAGAAGCTGACGGAAGGAGTTGACAAAGCGTTGAAGGCCTTGCGCCGTCAGATTGACGGCCTCAAGCCCTTCCTTCATTTCCGCAGGCTCTATGGGGCCTTGAAGGGTGTCGGTGATAGAGATGATAGGCGCCAGGCCGTTGAGCAACTCATGGGAGAGGATGCGGGCCATTTCGGTCCACGAGCGAGCCTCTCGCGCCTCCAGTTCGCGATGGATGTCGTGGAGAGCATAAATCTGAAACTCCGTCCCTCCTATCATCACAGAAGATTGATTGACCGTCACCGAAGGACACGTTGATGCTATGTCAGGAAGTTGGCTCACATGGGTAAGCACCTCTCGACCCAGAAGCTGACGAGCAGACGAGTTGCTTGTGACGATATGGCCTTGGGAATTGACCACATAGATACCAGTGCCAACGGAGCGCAGGATTGCCTCATAATACACCTCTCGTTCCTTCACCTGCTGACGTTCGCTTTGCACTATCTCCGTCAGCTGGTTGAGTTGCCGTGCGGCTTTACGATCAGGAGCCTTTTCTGGGATATGGAGCGACGTATCGCCATTGGTCAAGGCATCGAGCAGGAAGTCGACTCTTCGCCTCAACCGCCTGTAGCGCCGGCCAATAATCACCAGCACCACTGTCAGTACTCCTATCGCTATCCAGAAACCCATCTACTCTTGACTTTTGACTTTTGCCTCTTGACTTTTGACTTTTGACTTTTGCCTCTTGACTTTTGCCTTAACCCTTAATCTTCTTCAGCTTATTGTAGAGTGTCTGGCGAGTGATGCCCAGCTCATTTGCGGCAGCAGAGAGATTCCCCTCACAGCGGTCAATGGCCTCAAGAATCATGCGCTGCTCCATTTCGGCTAATGTTGTGGTCGAGGATATTTGTTGTGGGGTTTTGATGGTCATAGGCAAGTCGAATGCGCTCTCCTCCACTGTCGCGCCATCGCTTATTATCACCGCCCTCTCAATGGCGTGTCGCATTTGGCGTATGTTTCCTGGCCAGTGATACGAGAGCAGCCTCTGCTGAGCCTCCTTGCTCAGCGCCCTACACTCTCTGCTATACCGATGAGCAAATTCCCGGAGGAAACGCTCGGCCAGTGGCAGGATATCCTCTTGGCGATCGCGTAGCGCAGGAAGATGAAGTGTAATGGTGTTGAGACGATACAGGAGGTCTTCGCGAAAGGTCCCATGGCTCGTGGCTTCCTCCACATTGAGATTGGTAGCACTGATCAGCCTCACGTCAATATCTACTGCCTTATTGGCGCCCAAAGGCGTCACGCGTCGGCTCTGCAAGGCTGCCAACAGCTTGGGCTGCATCTCCAGCGGCAGATTGCCTACCTCGTCAAGAAAGAGTGTAGAGCCATTGGCTTCTACCAGCTTGCCGCGTCGATCAGCGCCTGCTCCCGTAAAGGCTCCTTTGACGTGGCCAAACAGTTCGCTCTCAAACAGCGTAGGAGCCACGGCCCCCATATCCACCGCCACCATTGAGCTCTTGGCACGTCCTGACTGAGCATGAATCCACTGGGCAAGCACTTCCTTTCCTGTGCCATTCTCGCCAGTGATAAGCACATTGGCCTCCGTAGGGGCTACTCTCTCGGCTACTTGTCGGATTTTCATCATCGCTGGCGTCTGGCCCCAATACATCCCGCTATCTTCTTTCTGCGGCGTATTGGTCTTCTTCTCTTGGCTATCAGCAGCGCGAAGCAGGGTGGCCAGTAGCCGAGCATTGTCCCAAGGCTTGGTGACGAAGTCGGCAGCTCCGGCTTTCATACCTTCTACCGCCAGGTCTATCTCGGCATAGGCCGTAAAAAGTACAACAGGCAGCCCTGGACTGGCCTTTTTGACTTCGCTGAGCCAGAAGAGGCCTTCGTTGCCGTTGTTGACTGCCGAATGAAAGTTCATATCCAGCAGTAGACACCCGGCTTCGGGGTGCACGCGCAGAGTCTCCAGCAGTTGATTTGGGTCGCTGAGCTCCACCACCTGCTGAAAGTAAGGCCGCAAGAGCAGCCTCAGAGCCGTCAGCGCCCCCTTATTGTCGTCGACAATGATAATTGTAGGCCGTTTCATAACCGCAAAGGTACTCATTTAATACTAATGCTACAAGCTTTTCTCGTGAAGGAAAAAGAGTGTGAACCGACGGAGAAGAGAGTCTGAAAATTTTACTATGGTGTAAATATTTTTGACATCTACCTTCGTCCCCATATCATATATTTAGCTAAGGGTCAACTATTTAAGTTTTTGGCACGCTTTCTGTAATAGTATTTAGCATAAGAATCAACCATTTTCATATTCGTTTCTCATGCTTAACTACGTATTATCAACCTTGCGACATCAGAAAGCTGCCACAGCCATCCAGGTGCTATCCCTGGGCCTCGGCCTTGCCATGAGCAGCTTTCTCTTCGTGCGCATAGCCTACGACCACGGTTTCGATCGCTGCTTCCCCGAGGCTGATCGCCTGCAGCAGGTATGGATGCAGTTTGTCATCGCAGGCGACGAGCGCGACCCTCAGTCGCAATGCTTCAATGCCATTGCACCAGCCCTGCGCGATGATATGGGCGAACTCGTCGAAGACGCCTTCTGCACGCGCTGGACCAATCCTCTTTTTCTCGGCGACCATCAGCTCGATGCCTTTGGTATGACCGGTGATAGCCATTTTCTCTCCACTCTGGGTGTGGAGATGCTTCAAGGCTCTGCCGAGCTGCTCGACAGCGATCCCTCGGCCATCGTGATTAGCGACCGCCTCGCCGAGCAATATATCCCTGCAGGGGAAGACCCCATCGGCTTTCAGTTTCTGATCAATGGAAATCCCGTGACTGTCCGCGGCGTGTATCGCGACTATGGTAAAGAGACAACCTTAGCCGCCGACTACATTTCATCCTTCTACAGTGTCAGCGTGCGCTGGGGAGGTGGCGACAGCTGGGCCACCTATGCCCGACTGCGCCCAGGAGTCACTCTTGAAGAGTTTAACAATCGTCTGAAGGCTCTAATGGATGCAAACATGCCATCCACTGAGACCCTCGAATGTAGACTGTTTGCCCGGCCGCTCACCGACACCCATTACAACTCACTAAAGAATGGGGCCTACGTCACGCTTTGGATTCTGGCAGTAGCTATCCTCCTCATCACAGCGCTCAACTACGTCTTGCTGGCGCTGGCATCAATGTCGCGCCGAGCCAAGGCTATCGGGGTCCACAAGTGTAATGGTGCCGGTCGGGGCAGGATCTACTCGATGTTTATCCTCGAGACAGCCTTGGTGATGCTCGGCGGCATCGCCATTATGGTAGGAGTGTATTTCCTTGCCAAGCATTATGCTTATGAAGCTATCTATCTGCCTATCGTGAGCCATGTGTCGATGAGCCGTCTGTGGGTCATCGCTGCCGTGGCTGTGCTCATCTTCCTTCTCTCTGCTTGTATACCAGCGCAGATTTTCAGCAAGATACCCGTCAGCCAGGTGTTTCGCCGCTTCAGCGATGGGCGTCGCTGGTGGAAGCAATGCTTACTCCTTGTAGAGTTTATCGCTATGGGGCTTATGGGAGGAGTGTTTGTCACCGTGATTGAGCAATATCAATGTCTGGTCAATGCCCCACTGGGGTTTGATCCCGATGGCGTAGTATACGTCCGTGGCTACAACTACAGCGGAGCTGGCGATGACCGAATGGCCCCATGGCGATTCTACGAGAGCCTGCCCTATGTAGAGGCTGTCACCACCTCGTGGGTTGTGCCTCCCGTAGGCTACAGTGGCCAATGGGCTACCGACGAGAAAGGCGATATTCTCTTCTCCTCGCGTCTCGACTTCTGGGGCAAGAATTACACCGACGTGCTCCACATACAGATGGTGGCAGGCACCGAGCCTAAGGACTACTACGACGTGGTAGTCAACGAGGAGTGGGTGCGACGCCGCGGCTGGACTCCCGAGAACGCCATAGGCCGCTTCCCAGCAAAGCACCTTGTGGAGAACGATTCAGTAAGGATTGTGGGAGTGATGAAGGACTTCCGCACCAACTCCTTCTACGCCGAGCAGGAGCCACTGATGGCCATGCTCACCGAGTGGCCCCAAAGCGTGCTTCTCATGCGCCTCGCCGAGCCTTTCGACTACAACATGGAGCGCCTTCAAGAGGCTGTCAATGAAGCCTGGCCACAGGACGACATCGAAGTGAAGAGCCACAAAGCCTTTGTCAGGAATCTCTACTCCGAAGTGAAGCTCTTTGAGACCATGACAATCGTCTCCACCATCATCATCCTTTTCATCATCCTGATAGGCCTCGTGGGCTTCGTGCGCGACGAGATACAGCGTCGCTCGCGCGAGATAGCCATCCGCAAGGTCAACGGCGCTTCGGAGTGGGACATCTTGTGGCTCATCTCGGGCGATACGCTTAAGCTTGCAGTCCCAGGCGTAGCGATAGGCGCTGTGCTGAGCTGGCTTGCTGGCCGAGTATGGCTCGAGCAGTTTACCCTCGTGGTGGATCACCTTTGGGTCAAGCTTGCCATCGCTGCCATCATCGTCCTCGCTGTCATCCTCCTCTGTGTCATAGTCTTCAGCTATCGTACAGCCATCTCCAATCCTACCCTCTCTCTCAAGTCAGAATAACCCCCAAAACGCATATCCTCACAAAGCAATGATTACCATTAGCAATCTCAATAAGACGTTTCGCACAAGCGAAGTGGAGACGCAGGCTCTCCACGATGTAAACCTCACCATCGACGAAGGCGAGTTTGTAGCCGTCATGGGGCCTTCAGGATGCGGCAAGTCGACACTGCTCAACATCCTCGGCCTCCTCGACAACCCCACCTCGGGTAGCTATCTCCTCGACAATCAAGAGATGGCCACCCTCCACGAGCGTCAGCGCACGGCGCTGCGCAAGGGCCGCATAGGTTTCGTGTTTCAGAGCTTCAACCTCATCGATGAACTCACCGTCAGCCAAAACATCGAGCTCCCGCTGCAATACCTCGGTCTCTCGGCCAAGGAGCGCAAGCAGCGAGTGGAGGAAGCTCTCAAGAAGATGAACATCACCCACCGCCGCAACCACTACCCGCAGCAGCTCTCGGGAGGCCAGCAGCAACGCGTGGCCATAGCGCGAGCTGTAGTCACTCGTCCGCGTCTCCTGCTCGCCGACGAGCCTACAGGCAACCTCGACTCCCACAATGGCACCGAGGTGATGGATCTCCTGACGCAGCTCAACCGCGAAGGCACCACCATCCTCATGGTGACCCACTCACAGCGCGACGCCCAGTATGCCCACCGCGTAGTCAACCTCTTCGACGGCACTGTAGTGGCCGAGCAGCGCCAGTAACCAATATTTAGCAGATTCAATCAAAAAGAGGGCGAGCTGCGGCTCGCCCTCTCGTTTTTACTGCTCTTTTGAAAGAAGCAAAAGATTTATTATCTCTGCCAAAAATTTTGCAACGCAAATCTTGGCAATTCCATCTTTTAAGATACTGTGTCAGCATCCTCAGCATCCCTAGCTCTATACTGTTTTATGGATCAGGGATTAAGGCCGAGGGAGCGGATGTAGCCTTCCTGGGGATGAGTGTTGGCGAAGCGGGAGGCTTCGATAAAGCCGTTGAGGGCCTTGAGGGCTGTGGCTTGGTCGGGACGCGCCTCGCGTATCTGGCGATAGTCGGAGCGCGGCGACTCGGCAAAGTCAACCACCAGACGCCAATCTTCACCGGGCTCCACAGAGGTGAAGCATGAGCCAAAGGCTTTCTTGTAGGGCCAGAAGGTGTAGCCGATGTTGTTGTCGCGCATGGTCTGGCAGAAAGCGGCTTGCCATTCATCGGTGTTGTGGCCAATCTCACCCATATACATTGGGAGGCCCGTCTTGTCGCGGAAGTCAATGATGCCACGGATGGCATCGGCAGTAGGGTCGCCTCCATAGCGATGGCAGGTATACATTATCTTGTCATCGTAGGTCCAGTCGGTAAATGGCGTGAAGTTGCCATTCCACTGCGCTCCGCCGAGCATCACGATATGATTGTTGTCTACCTCCCGGATGGCCTTCACCGCGCGCTTGTGGAGCGGTTCCAGCAGCGAGTTGAGGCTGTCCATCTCGGCAAAGTAGGGGGCAATGGGTTCGTTGATAAGTTCGTATGCAAGGATGGTGGGTTCGTCCTTGTAATGGTCGGCTATCGAGCGCCAGATGTCGCAAAATTGTTGCTGCGAGGCCTCGTCGGTGAGGAGCCATGGATAGCCATAACTATCGTCGATATTGTCGCCTGTCTGACCACCGGGAGCATCGTGCATGTCGAGGATGAGATACAGGCCGTTGGCCCTGCACCATTCTACCACGCTATCCACACGCTCAAAGCCGTCGCCCGATGTGAGGCCCATATAATCTTCGTCGGTGAAGAGCTTGTAGTGGAAGGGCAAGCGGATGGTGTTGGCTCCCGTGCTGGCGATGTAGTCGATGTCGGCGCGAGTGATGTAATTGTCCTTAAAGGCTTTCCAGAACTTGCGAGCTTCGGTAGGACCTACGAGTTGGCACAGCATCTCATCGATGAAATGAGGAGAGTTGACGCGGCGAAAGCCAAACATGTAGCCCTCGGGGTTGAGCCAATTGCCAAGGTTGGTGCCGAGGATGAAGAGGGTGTCGCCCTGAGGGGTGATAAGATTAGTGCCGTCAATGCGGACAAAGGCCGACGACCCATCGGCCTGGGCTTGCGACTGCTCCTGGGAGCCACAAGCCGTGAGCATTGCTGCAAGAGCAACGCCAAGAAAGATAAGACGTTTCATTTGGTATAAAGCTACTTTTTCTCAAAAAATATATCGGGTCCAAAGGTAACAATAATATTTCGATTGGGCAAGAAGATTGGCTTTAAAAACTGCCCCTAAAGGGGGTTGAGAGAGTGGAGGGTAAAAATCAGGGAAGATTGAGGCAAGTCAGAAGGGCTTGCGATATTTATCCTCAGCGGAGTCGTCGAGGATGCTGAGATAGGAGGCATAGCGCGACTGAGAGATGCGCTGCTCCTCTACCGCTTCACGCACAGCGCAGCCAGGCTCGTGGGTGTGGGTGCAGTCACCATACTTACAATGCCGACTTTCAGCAAATATCTCGGGGAAGTAATGGCCCACTTCCTGACGAGAGAAGTCGATAGTGCCAAAGCCCTTCACCCCCGGAGTATCGATGATAAAACCGCCCTCCTCACCAGGGAGGGCAAACATCTCGGAGAAGGTGGTGGTGTGCATACCGGTGTCGTGGGAAGCAGAAATCTCAGCCGTGCGTAGATTGAGGCCGGGTATTACAAGATTGATAAGCGTGCTCTTCCCTACCCCAGAATTACCCGAGAGAAGAGTCACTTTTCCCTTCAGCACCTCTCGCAGAGCCTCAACACCCTGCCCTGTGACTGCCGACGTCTCAATCACGCGATAGCCAATCGAAGTGTAAAGATAAGCCACAGCATCCAAGAGAGCCTTGTCATCCTCATCTTCAAGCAAGTCTACTTTGTTGATGACAATCACGGCTGGCACACGATAAGCCTCGGCTGTGGCAAGAAAACGGTCGATGAAAGTGGTGGAAGTGGCAGGATGAGCCAGTGTGACTATGAGAAGCGCCTGGTCAAGATTGGCAGCCAAGATGTGGGCTTCTTTAGAAAGATTGCTGGCGCGGCGTATAATATAATTGGTGCGCGGCTTAATAGCGGTGATGAAAGCACTACCGTCCGACGCTACGCGTATCTCTACGCGGTCGCCCACGGCCACGGGATTGGTGGTGCGGATACCACGGATACGAAAGTTGCCTTTTATCTTGCAGTCTACCTCCTGCCCTTCGTCGGTCAAGACGATATAACTACTTCCTGTATTACGCACTACGAGACCCCTGTCGTTATGTTGTCGTTGCATAAGCCGGTAGAAAAAAGAAATGAGAGGTGAAAAGCCAACGACGGCTCCCATGCCCAAGCGTGAGAGCCTCGCAGCTGAGAGCCGTCGTTGAGAAGATTATTATTCCTGTACAAGACGTACCAGTACATCCTTGTCGTCGCCGCTCTCCTCAAAGGCTATCTTGCCTTCGCGAGCAAGCCAACCAAGGGCAGCAAATACTTCTTTGTCTTTGAGCTTGGTGATTTTCTTGATCTGTTTGTAGCCAAGAACATCAGCTTCGTTAAGGGCTCCCCATACGAGGCCTGCCCAAGTACCAATAGTGTCAGTGTTCATCGTTTCTTAAATATTATCTTGTTAGACAAAATATAGTAGAATATTAAATTGACGACAAATTTACGAAAAAATATGTTACTTTGTATAATATTTTAAACAATTGTGTCGCCGAATGGTTCTCAACGTCTTATTTTATCTACTTTATTTCCTTGACGACGGATATAAATCTGACCCTCAACAAGATGCTGAGTCCTTACACCTTGCGGAGTGAAATATTCCACCGGGCCATCAGTGGATTCATCAGCCTTCACGGTGGTGATAGCGTTGAGCTCTGGATCGTAGCCTATCACCTTGTCGAGATGGGCCATCTGCTTCTCCACATAGTCCTTGACGCGCCTCACCTCAGCGTTGTAGCTGCCCAGCGCCACGGGGTTCATATGCACGTATTCGCTCAAGATGGGCCAGCGCATGAAGTTGAGGCGCTGCGAGGCGTCAAGTTCCTCGGCGTAAGCATCAACAAGCGCGTTGAGCCATTCGGCAGTGAGTCCGTGGTCGCGCACCTGCTGCCACATAGCTTGTATCTCGGCGGCTGTAGTGGTGTCCTTCTTGAGGATGCGCTGAGCAAAATATCTCATACCCTCGGCTGAGGAAGCGTTGCCGCTATCCCATAGGTAATCCTTGGAGTTGTAGACGTGGTAGGTGCGGTAATCATTGTCAAATCCCAGGTCGAAATCCCATACGGGGCCAGTGTAAATCAGTGGATCGGAGCGGCGCTTATACATGTAGGTCGACCAGTAGGTGTCGGTGTTGCCAGCCACCTCATTGACGAGCATGTGCTGGATAAACGAGCGAGTGTCCAGCATCTGACGGTAACCTTGCTCAGGGTCCGTGAAAGAGCTGACGTGGAGGAGGCGCTCCAATTCGTTGAAATAGTCCTCGATGTATTGACTCTGCTCGGGAGTAATCTCGTCCTCATCGGGCGACTTGATGGTGATGGGCAGATGGTAATGAGAGGTGGTAAACCACGATGTCTCCTCGTCGGCATAGGCGTCAACCTCCACGAAATAGCCTCCCGTGAGAGCCTCGCCATCCACATCCTCGGGAGTCATCTCATCAATCTCTAATCGGCCCTCATTGACTTCTACCTGGTCGCAGAGCTGATAGCAACCCTTGTATTCGCCATTGAGCACCACATCCACAAATCGGCAGTAAGGTACCCACTCCATACCCATCCGCTCAGCGATGTCGAAGGCCAGACGATTGCGCATCAAGGTCTTGTCGCCATAATTGTTGATGAGAGTCCACTTCTTGGCCTTGGCAGGAGCGTCGAGCACCGACTGCTTCTTGGCAAACTTGATACGCCAAGGCTTCTTGGGAAACTGACGCGAACCATTGCCACGCTCGCGTATGCCCCCCTCCTTCTCAAGATAGTAAGCACCCTCCTCGTCAATGATAATGATATTGGCTGTGATCTCATGCTCCTTATCATAAGGCTCTTCCTGGTCGACGGTGTTGACCACCACCATAGGTAGATTGGTGAGCTGATAGAGGTGGCTGTCGTCGCCCACCGCTGGGTAGCCATAAAACTCCAGTTCGGCAAGGTTGCACCGAGCATCGTTGGGCCCTACGTATCTCACATAGCGAAAGCCTCGCGAGCAATCGACGTCGGCGTAAGACATCTGGCCCCGAGTGCCCCGTTCGGTGTTGAGATAAATAGGGATTGCATCCATGAAGTCGGGGCTATTGGCACCCTCAAACATGGCTAGCACCACCCGGCTCTCGCCATACACATCGTCGCGTGGCATCCACCCTACGCGCGTGATGACGTGAGGCTCGCCAAGGTCCAGTCCGGCCCATGTATAGCTCCGGGCATTGGTGGCAAAAAAAGTAGAGGGATCGCCGTCAAAGAGATTGGCGGCGGTGTTGACGGTGGTAGAAGGGCGCGAGGCCGAATAATCATAACAATCAGTGGTGCCTATCACTGCGCCTTGCAGCGGGGAGTCGGCCCAAGCACCCAAGGAGGCTGTCGACAAGGATAGCGCAAACAATAGTGAGTGTCTCATAATAAACGTGTTGAAAACAGTAAGATTTCCTATAATTATTTTTCTCATATCCTATCCAAAAGAAAAAAAGCCGTAGGTAGCCTACGCCACCTCGACGGCAGCGAGGCTTCGCTACGGGCAGATCGACTATAAGCCGGGTTATGTCGGTGGTCTACTTCCCGCGCCGCCCTCGCTATGAAGACGCCGCAGGGCCATACCACCGTCTTGTCATTTATCTGCGCAGCCTACCCCCCGACAATGGACGAGCAGCCCTTAGATGCCGGTATACTTGGCCTTGCAACCCATAAGATGTGCGGCATGACGTATTGCTACGCCACCCGGTGGGCTCTTACCCCGCCTTTTCACCCTTACCAGACGACTGACTCGCAGCCAAGTCTGGCGGTCGTTTTCTGTCACATTGCTCTACCGTCGCCGATAGCTTCCCGTTAGGAAATATGGTGCTCTACGTTGCCCGGACTTTCCTCAATCAGCGGCCTCCTCCCATGGGGAGAAAGCCTCTGATCGCGACAAGACGCCGTTCTGCGCAGCAAAATTACAATAAAATAAGCGTAAAGAATAGCTATCTACTGCATTTTTTGTAAATTTGTGGCTACAAAACCCCCTACTTTAGGATGACATCACGATAATGACACCACGACAATATATCATCTCGCTCTTTCTCTTGGCTGCGGTGGGCGCACAGGCCCTCACGCTCCAAAAAGCCAAAGAGCTATACGAAATAGGAGAATACGCCGAGGCAGTCACTACCCTCGAAAGCGCTGCCGACAAGGAGCCTCGCAACAAAGCCCTCAACAACATGGCAGGCACAGCCCTGCTGCGTCTGGGCAATCTTGACCGCGCTGTGAAATACCTCAAGCGCGGCAACAACGAGAGCCTGCTGGGACTGGCTGAGATAGCATTTCTGCGCTACAACTTTGACGACGCTCGCGAATATGTGGAGAGCTACGAGGCGGCCCAAAAGAAGGCCAAAAAGCCCGTAAGCGCCGAGGCCGAGAGCCTTATGCATCGTATCTATCTTGGCACATCGCTCCTCGACCGCGTGGAGCGCATAGAGGTGATAGACAGCATGAACGTGGATCGCGAGACTTTCTTCCGCTACTACAAGCTCTCACCCTCAGCGGGAGCCCTGCTCGACGCCTCGGCTCTCCCGGAGGGCTTTACGGCCGCGCCCTACACCACAGTGTATCGCAGCGAGGGCCACGACAATCTGATATGGGCCGATGTAGATGCTGATGAAAATTATCAGCTAATGGGCTCGTCGGAACTCGTGGACGGCACTTGGGAGAAACCTCATCCTCTGGGGTCGAATCTCAACGAGGGTGGCGATGCCAACTTCCCATTCCTAATGGCCGATGGCCTTACCCTCTACTATGCCAACGATGGCGACAACTCGCTGGGAGGCTACGACATCTTTATCACGCGCCTCGATGGCAACCAGTTTCTCCAACCCCAAAATATTGGCATGCCCTACAACTCGCCCTACGACGACTATCTGCTCGCCATCGATGAGCAGACAGGCGTGGGATGGTGGGCCACGGAGCGCAACCAACTGGAGGACGATATCACCATCTACATCTTCAAGCCTCAAGAGATGCGCATCAACTACCCAGTGGATGAGCCTCACCTCGCCTCTCTGGCGCGCATCACCTCCATCAAAGACACATGGGAGCCAGGAGCCGACTACTCCTCGCTGCGCGATGCCATAGCCAATGTGGGAGTAGACAAGATGGCCTCAGAGGCCGACTTCCACTTTGCTCTTCCTGGCCACCGTGTCTACACCAAGTTGGAAGACTTCAAGAGCGCCACGGCCCGCAAATATATGCGTGAATATCTGGCCCTGGAGCAAGCCATGGCCAAGAACAAGCGCCAACTGGCCGAGATGAGAGCAGCCTATGCCGCAGGAAATACTGGCAACGCACGCCAAATCTTGGCATTGGAGGACACCATCGAGAATCAGCGCATCGACTTGATACGTCTTTCCAACCAGATAGTGCAGGCCGAGCCTTCACGCTAACCCTGATAACACCCGATAGCAACCTATATTACAAACCCGAAGATAGCCAACATCTACAATGGAACTAACCATCATCATCCTTGGCGTAGTAGTAATAATATTCCTCTGCGTCTTTCTTTACTACGTGCCTTTCTTCCTCTGGATTTCTGCCCGAGTGAGCGGTGTGAAGATATCGCTGCTCCAGTTGGTGCTTATGCGCATTCGTAAGGTGCCTGCCGCCCAAATAGTGAGAGCAATGATTGAAGCTCATAAAGCTGGCCTACAAGACGTGACACGCGACGATCTCGAAGCCCACTACTTGGCCGGTGGTCATGTGGAGAAGGTGGTCCACGCTCTGGTGTCGGCGGCCAAGGCCAATATCGACTTGGGCTTCAAGATGGCCACGGCTATCGACCTGGCCGGTCGCGACGTGTTTCAGGCCGTGCAGATGAGCGTCAACCCCAAGGTGATTGACACCCCTCCAGTGACCGCCGTAGCTAAGGATGGTATTCAGCTAATAGCCAAGGCGCGAGTCACCGTAAGGGCCAACATACGCCAGCTGGTGGGTGGCGCTGGTGAAGACACCGTCCTTGCTCGTGTGGGCGAAGGCATCGTTTCTTCAATCGGCTCCTCCGAAAGCCATAAACAGGTGCTTGAAAACCCCGACAGCATCTCCAAGCTCGTGCTACGCAAAGGACTCGACTCGGGGACAGCTTTTGAGATTCTATCAATCGACATCGCCGACATTGACATAGGGAAAAATATAGGAGCTGCCTTGCAGATTGACCAAGCTCAAGCCGACAAGAATATAGCGCAGGCCAAGGCTGAGGAACGCCGCGCAATGGCTATCGCTCTTGAACAAGAGATGAAAGCCAAGGCTCAAGAGGCGCGTGCTAAGGTGATAGAGGCCGAGGCGGAGCTGCCACGCGCCATGGCGCAGGCATTCATGACCGGCAATCTGGGCATCATGGACTATTACCGGATGAAGAATCTGCAGGCCGATACCCAGATGCGCGACAACATAGCAAATGGTCCAAAATAAGCCCATGAACGCCCTCCTTCAAGAGATTATCTCAGGCAAAATAACGGCCTACAACCTCCATTCGCATACCCAATTTTGCGATGGCAGAGCCACGATGCAAGAGATGGTGGAGGCGGCCATAAAGAGTGGGATGACCCATTATGGCTTCTCTCCCCACTCTCCAATACCCTTCACTACATCGTGCAACATGGCTCTCACCTCCGTAAAGCCTTACCTTGAGGAGGTCAATCGGCTACGCTCGCTCTACGGAGAGCAGATCAATCTCTACACCTCGCTTGAGATTGACTATCTGGGGCCCGACTGGGGCGCGTCGTCGCCCTACTTCACTCAGCTCCCACTTGATTATACCATCAGCTCTATCCACTTTATCAAAGGTCTTGACGGCAACTTTACGGATATCGATGGCAAGCCAGAGCGGTTTGTGGAGAAGATGAGCCAATGCTTCGACGGCGATATACGTTATGTGGTCGACGAATTTTATCGGCAGAGCCTCCAGATGATAGAGCAAGGAGGATTTGACATCCTGGGCCACTGGGACAAGATAGGCCACAACGCCTCCTATTACCAGCCTGGTATTGAAGATCAAGACTGGTATCTACGCCATATTGAGACTATGATAGAGGCCATCAAAGCCAGCGGAGTGGTGATAGAAATCAACACGAAGGCGTGGCAGGTGGCCCACCGCATGTTTCCCAACACTCGCTATTGGCGGCGATTGAAGAGCGCAGCCATCCCGATGGTCATCAATAGCGATGCTCACTTTCCCGACCGCATAGATAGCGGATTAGAGGCTGCCCGACAAATGCTTGAGGAGATCGAGGATGCTTAAGACCCTCTACAAGATAGTGCGCTTCTTGCTCGTACTAGCAATACTGCTGGTGCTCGTGGTGCCCGCCCTGATTTATGTCACGGTGTCGTTGCCAGGGGTGCAACGCAAGGTGTGTGCTATAGCCCAAGAGGAGCTCACTCAGCTGCTGGATATGGAGGTAAGAATACGCGAGGTGGCCTTGGCCCCCTTCAATCGCGTCACCATCCGCGACGTGGCCATTATCGACCAGCAAGGCGACACGGCCATTTCAGCCCGGCGCATCGGAGCTGGCATCAACCTCTACGACCTCCTGACCAAGCGTCGCATGGTAGTGGACTACACCGAGCTGATGGGTCTCAACGTCAGGCTTAAGCGCGACAGCATAGGCGCCCCTCTCAACATCCAGCCCATGATAGAGGCCCTGCAGCCCAAGGACCCCAACAAAGACCCCACACGCTTTGACCTTCGCATCAACATGGTGATGCTACGCCAATCGCGCCTCTCTTACGACGTGGTCAATCAGCCCACCGACACCTCGCGCTTTGATGCAAACCATGTGGGGCTACGCGATATAAGAGCCGACCTCCAGATACCCATCCTCAAAAACGACCTTTTTGAGGTGAAGTTAAAACGACTGGCTCTGAGCGAAAAGAGCGGCTTCGAACTTCATGACCTCTCGGGCGAGCTTCGCATCGTGGCCACCGGTATCGACCTTGATAATATCCACTTGCAGTTTGGGGAGTCGCAATTGCGGCTGGCCAATCTTGATGGGTCATGGGGGACGGGCGAAAGTCTGCGCGAGGCTTGGCGCTCATTGCCTCTCCATGTGGAGCTTCTTCCAGAGAGCTACATCCATCTTAACGATTTAGCGCCATTTGTGCCTGCCTTGCGTTCGCTCGACGAGATTGTCGACTTGGCTCTTGACGTTGATGGCACAGCCGACAACCTCTCAATCAACACTCTGACATTATCTACACGACACTCAGGACGCATTAGCGTCAAAGGTACTATCGACAACCTTCTTGACGATAATCGACAAGCCGACCTATCACTTAAGGCCTACGCCACCGCTGCTGATGCAGCTCCTTATCTCGCCAACGTGAAGGCAAGCCCCATGGTGGTCAGCCTTACTCAAAACGCGGAGACTGTAGATGTAGAGGCGAAGCTGAAAGGCTCGCTAAAACAGGGTGATATCTCCTTGCTGATTTCAACTGCTGTAGGCAGCCTCCAGGCTGACATCTACTATACAAAAACGAATCGGCAGGAGATGGGCGTGGAGGGCTCTGCGATTATTGACGAAGTAAATGCAGCCCAACTATTGGCATCGACCTCTCTGGCTTCTTTGGGGCTTGGAGAAGTAGAGGCAGCGCTCTCTTATAATCTCCAATTGTCAGGGAATCGGAAGCCGCGAGGATACATTGCTTTAGAGGCTGAAAGAATAGGATATCGCAACAAGACCTTCAATGATATTTCGGGGCGCGTAGACTTTCAGGAGCCCCACTATCAGCTGGAGCTATCGTCAGCAAATCCCGACATTGACTTTGAAGTAATAGGAGAAGGCCTTTATGAGCCCCACGAGAAGGGCCTCAACCTTTCTATGCAATGTCGCGATCTAAATATGGGCTTGGTAGGAGTGAAAGGCCCATTGGCCAAGCGCAACATATCTTTCTCGTTGAGCGCTGATCTGCAAGGCCCCGACCCTAATCATGTGGCAGGCCATATCGACATCAACAACTTGTATTTTAAGGCTAAAGACGACCTACAAGCAGTAGACTTAGGCAACATAGAGCTAGTGGCTACGGCCGATAGCCTGTCCCAGCACTTCAATCTCAAGAGCGAAGTGGCAACGGCACAGATTGACGGCACTCTTGATTATGCCACAATAGGCCAGGAAATGCAAGGACTCCTCTCCCCTATATTTCCAGCCTTGGTGCCTCCAAAAGCTGTGGAGCCAGATGAAGAGCAATGCCATAACAATGTAGAGATAGCTCTTCAGATAATCACTACCCAAAAACTTGACCAGCTTGTCAAGATGCCTCTGACTGTGATTCATCCCGTCGACATCAACTGCTCGGTCAACCCCGAAGAACGCGAGTTAAAGTTGCGCCTCGATGCTCCATACCTACAGATGGGCAACAAGCTCATAGAGAATACGGGCCTCCATCTGGCCATCAACAATGAGAATGATTCGCTGGGGAAAGCCGAAATGTATTTTGCCACCATATTGCCCACCAAAAACGGAGATATGACCCTTGCCACTACAGCTTATGCCACCAACGACCATTTGGATACCAAGCTTCAATGGAAGGTGGCACGCGAACGCGATTTTAGCGGTGTGGTGGATCTCTCCACAGCATTTAAGCGCCAAGAACCCGACGGGGGGCTTCTGACCGAGCTTTACTTTAATAGGAGCCAATTGGTGTTTAACGACACGGTGTGGTACATCGACCCCTCACTCATCAACATACAAGACAAACACATTGAAGTAAACGACCTCCGTATAGGACGCCAAGAACAATATCTCTCTATCCGTGGGACGGCCTCGGCTAATCCTTCCGACACGCTCACCCTACGCCTTCAAGACGTGAATCTCGACTACATATTCGAGACACTGGATATAGGCAACGCAATGTTTGGAGGCCAAGCCACTGGCACGTTTATAGCCACAAGCCTTTTCACTCCCTCTCCTACACTGTATACTCCCCTGCTGAGCGTCAAGCATCTCTCCTACAATCACTCTCTGATGGGCGACGCCACCATAAAAAGCTTTTGGGATCAGGAAAATCAAGCCGTAGTGCTTGATGCTCGCATCGATCAGCCAAATGAATGTCATTCGACCATAAAGGGAAGCATACGGCCAATGGCCGAAGAGCTCGACTTCAATTTTGATGCTGACAAGATCGAGATAGGGTTTATGCGACCCTTCATGGAGGCTTTCACTTCCGAGGTGGGAGGTTATGCCTCGGGTAAAGCGCGCTTGTATGGCACCTTCAAGCTGATTGATATGGTGGGCGATATTTATGCTCAAGACGTATGGCTCAAGCTCGACTTCACCAACACCTATTATTGGGCCACCGACTCGGTGAGGCTCACCCCTGGCCATATTCTCCTCCAAGATATCACCTTGCGCGACCAATATGGTAATACTGCCCTGCTTAACGGCTGGCTTACCCACGAGTGTTTCAAGAAGCCGCGTTTTGACTTCAGTATCACCAACGCCCAAAATATGCTGGTCTACGATGTACCTGAGACCACGGAGCAACGCTGGTATGGCCGTATATTTGGCAACGGCAGCGCCAACATACAAGGAGAGCCGGGGCTGGTAAATATAGGGGTAAACATGTCGACAGCCCCCAACTCTACTTTCACCTTCGTCCTTACTGACGCCGAAGAGGCCTATGATTACAACTTCGTGACCTTCCGCGACCGCGACCAAGCACGCAAGGACTCTATCGACGCTCTGACGGCCCCACCTCAACACATACGCGAGCTCAAAGAGCGCTTGGCCCAACACAGCGATGATGGCCGAGGGAGCATCTACAAGATGAATATCGCCGTCGACGTCAATCAGTCGGCCACCGTCATTCTGGTGATGGACCCCATAGGAGGCGACCGCATCCGAGCTCACGGCAGCGGCAACCTGCGCATGACCTACGACTCTTCAAATGAAGACCTGCGAATGTTTGGCACCTACACCTTGTCGCAGGGCAGCTACAACTTCACTCTTCAGGATATCATCATCAAAGACTTCACCATACGCGATGGTAGCTCGATATCGTTTCATGGCGACCCCTACGCTGCTCAACTCGACATACAAGCCGTCTACTCGGTCAACGCCAACCTTAGCGATCTCGATGAGTCGTTTCTCGACGATAAGGAGCTCAACTGCACCAATGTCCCGGTGCACGCTCTGCTGATGGCTAAGGGCGACATGCTACAGCCCGATATCAGCTTCGACTTGGAGTTTCCCACCTTGACACAGGATACCTATCGCAAGGTGAAGAGCATCGTCAGCACCGAAGAGATGATGAACCGCCAGATCATCTATCTGCTGGCCCTCAATCGCTTCTATACCCCCGATTATATGACAGCCACTAAGGGCAATGAGCTGGTATCGGTGGCCTCGGCCACTGTCTCCTCGCAGCTGAGCAATATCCTGGGGCAGCTAAGCGACAACTGGAGCATAGCGCCAAACTTCCGTAGCGATCGTGGCGACTTCTCGGATGTGGAAGTCGACTTGGCTCTCTCAAGCCATCTGCTCAACAACCGTCTGCTCTTTAACGGCAATTTTGGCTATCGCGATAAGGCGATGAACAACAACACCTTTATCGGCGACTTCGATATTGAATATCTCCTCAATCGTAGTGGCTCCGTCAGATTAAAAGCCTACAATCGCTACAACGACCAAAACTATTATGTCAAGAATGCGTTAACCACTCAGGGAGTAGGCGTGGTGTGGAAACGCGACTTCGACAATATCTTCTCCTTTCTCAATCTCAAGCGCAAGAAGAAAGATGAGGACAAAACGCCAACTACACCTCTACCCGTCGACTCGCTCCCTTCCGACACTATTCGCCCTGAGATTCTCATCACTCTCCCCGGCGACACCATCGACA
>JAJBVL010000016.1 GCA_020859845.1 Bacteroidales bacterium | reverse complement strand
TAGTCCATCTGGTAGGGCGGTATCTTGATCTGGGCGTAGGAGCCGGGGATGAAGTCCATGTGCTGGCCCGGAGGCAGAGCCACGATAAACTCCTTGATGAAGGTGGCAACGTTGTTGTTGGAGATCACCTCGCATTCCCACTCCTTGATGTCGAGCACCGACGCGGGGATGCCAATCTTCATGTCTTCCTTCACCTTCACCTGACAGCCGAGACGCCAGTGGTCCTTGATCTGCTTGCGGGTGAAGTGGACGGCCTCGGTGGGGAGGATGTTGCCGCCACCCTCAAACACCTGCACCTTACACTGTCCGCAGCTGCCCTTGCCGCCGCAGGCCGAGGGCAGGAAGATGTTTTGGTCGGCCAGGGTGGAGAGGAGGCTCTTGCCGCTCTCGGCTTTGACATCCTTGTCGTTGTTGATAAGGATGCTCACCTTGCCCGAATGCACCAGATAATGCTTGGCCACCAGCAGCAGGGCCACCAGCAGCAGCGTCATCAATAGGAAGAAGCCCACGCCTGCCAGGATGGTGAGCGAGCCCGAGGGTCCTATCGACGCTAATATGGGTTGATACATAGTCATTTGTATTCAGTGAATGATGTAATGAACGTTTATTGTGGGCTTAGATCTTGATGCCGAGAAAACTCATGAAGGCGATACCCATGAGGGCCGTCAAGATGAAGGTGATGCCGGTGCCACGCAGCGGGCCAGGGATGTTGCTATACGTGGCCAGTCGCTCGCGGATGGCGGCGATGGCTACGATGGCGAGCAGCCAGCCGATACCCCAGCCGGCACCTGCCACGCAGGCTGTCCAGACAGAGCCGAAGTCGCGCTGCTGCATAAACAGCGAGCCGCCGAGGATGGCACAGTTGACGGCGATGAGCGGCAGGAAGATACCCAGCGAGGCGTAGAGCGTGGGGCTATACTTCTCCACCGTCATCTCCACAAGCTGGGTCATGGAGGCTATCACGGCAATAAACATTATCAGCGAGAGGAAGCTCAGGTCGACATCGGCAAAGTCGGGGCTCAGCCACGTCAGGGCGCCGGCGCTCAAGACGTAGGTCTGCAGAATGTAGTTGATGGGGAGAGTGATGCAGAGCATGAAGGTGACGGCGATGCCGAGGCCGAGAGCTGTCTTGACATTCTTGGACACGGCGAGGAAGGAGCACATACCCAAGAAGTAGGCAAATATCATGTTGTCGACAAAGATCGACCGTATAAATAGATTCAGATTTTCCATATCGTTAGTGATGCTTAGGAGTCAATTTGAAAATTCAATCAGGGTCGAGTCAGTGTCATTGGGCCTCCTGAAGGTCCTTGTTGCGGGCGCGCTGCACCCAGATGATGCAGGCCACCACTACGAGAGCCATGGGAGGAAGGATCATCAAGCCATTGTTGACATAGCCGGCGGTGTACCAGCTATCGGGCACCACCTGGAAGCCCAGCAGCGTGCCGCTGCCGAGGAGCTCGCGGAAGAAGCCCACGATAATGAGGATGATGGCGTAGCCGATGCCGTTGCCCACGCCGTCGAGGAATGCCGGCCAAGGCTTGTTGCCCATGGCGAAGGCCTCAAGGCGTCCCATCAGGATACAGTTGGTGATGATAAGACCTATGAACACCGAGAGCTGGAGAGCTACATCGTAGGCAAAGGCGCGGAGCAGCTGCTCCACGATGACCACGAGGCCTGCCACCACTACCAGCTGCACGATGATACGGATGTTGGTGGGGATGGTGTTGCGAAGCAGCGAGATGATGACATTGGCAAAGGCCAACACGGCGATCACTGAGATGCCCATGACAATAGCGGGCTCCAGCTTGGCGGTGACGGCCAGCACGGAGCAGATGCCGAGCACCTGCACCACTACAGGATTGGTCTTGGAGAACGGATTGAAGAATACGTCCTTATTGCTGATTTTTTCTGCCATGGCTTATTTGTTTCTTAGTGATTGGAGATAGGGTTCGTAGGGCTGCAGGCAGTTGCTGAGCATGGCGCTGACGCCCTTGCTCGTGATGGTGCCACCCGACACGCCATCCACGTAGTCCTCGCCGTTGGTGGGCTTGAGGCCTGCCTTGAGCACGGCGATGGGGAGGAATTGGCCGTTCTTGAAGAGCTGCTTGCCCTCAAACTGATTGCAGAAGGCTGGCTTCTCAATTTCGGCGCCGAGGCCGGGAGTCTCGCCTTGGTGGGCGAAGTAGGCACCGTAGACCGTGGAACCATCGGAGTCGAGGGCCACGTAGCCCCAGATGGGACCCCAGAGGCCTGCGCCGTAGACGGGGAGGATATACTTGGTCGACCCGTCGTCGAGGCGACACTCAAACACCGGAAGCTTGCGCTCGGCGTCGGCGAGTTTCACCTCGTTGGCCACCACGACGTCAAAGGCGTCGTCGGCCACTTGCTGCCCTTGGGCGTTGACCACGGGCTGGGCCACGATATGGCTGTTGAAGGCTTGGATGATGTCGGCCTTGGCGGGGGTGATATGGACGGAGGCCAGTATCTGGCGCATCTTATCGATGTCGGCGTTTTCTTTCTGACGGCCGCTTAGCGACAGCGACGTGAAGGCTAAAGCCGTCCCGACTACTACTACCAATATTATGATATATATAATGGTGTAGACGTTGCTCTGTTTGTTGATCATATCTCTTAGGCTTTAGCTTTGAGGCGACGCATGCGCCGGTTGATATTTGACTGCACTACACAATAGTCGATGAGCGGAGCAAAGGCGTTCATCAGCAGGACGGCAAGCATCGCGCCCTCGGGGTAGCCGTTGTTGTAGACACGGATGAGGATGGCTATGACGCCCGTCAGGAAGCCGTAGATCCACTTGCCAGCGTTGGTCCTCGCCGCCGTCACGGGGTCGGTGGCCATAAACACGGCTGCGAAGGCAAAGCCGCCATAGAGCAGCTGGTCGAGGGGCGACAGGTAGGCAACGGGGTAGGTGGGGGTGGCGCACACATTGGCTATCCAGCCCATGAACAGGCCGCCGGCCACCACCGACAGCATGATGCGCCAGCTGGCGATACCAGTGGCGAGCAGGATGATGGCGCCGATACAGATGGCCAGCGTCGAGGTCTCGCCAAACGAGCCGGGGATGAGGCCCAGGAAGGCGTCCCACTGCGAGATGGCTCCTCCTATTATATTAGTGGCGTGATAGCCGGGCTCGGCGGTGGCGAGCTGACCAAGAGCTGTGGCTCCCGACACACCGTCGGCAAACGTCACTTGGCCGCCAAGGCCGAGGATAGGCTCGGTGGAGACAAATACCTTGTCGCCGCTCATCTGGGCTGGGTAGGCAAAGAAGAGGAAGGCGCGGGTGACGAGTGCCACGTTGAAGACGTTGTAGCCTGTGCCGCCAAACACCTCCTTAACGAAGATTACAGAGAAGGCCGTTGCCACAGCGAGCATCCACAGGGGAGTCTCGATGGGGCAGATGAGGGGGATGAGGATACCGGTCACGAGGAAGCCCTCTTGGATCTCCTCGCGGCGCCATTGAGCCACGATAAACTCGATGCCGAGGCCCACGACGTAGGACACTACGATGCGGGGCAGCACGGCCAGGAAGCCGTAGAGAAGTATCGACCAGAAGGGGAAGTCGGTGGCTCCACTCCCGAGATAGTTTTGATAGCCGCAGTTGTACATGCCGAAGAGGAGGCAGGGCAGCAGCGCTATCACCACGATGATCATCACTCGCTTGGAGTCGATGTTGTCGTGGATGTGTACACCCGAACGCGATGTGGTGTTGGGGGTGTAAAGAAACGTTTCAAACCCGTCAAACACCGAGTGGAGGCTCTGCAGCTTCCCGCCGGGCTCGAAGTGGGGTTTTACTTTGTCTAAGTATTTCTTTAACATCGATGGTTGGGGGTTGTGAGTTGTTAGAGTTGTTGAGTTGTTGAGTTGTTGCCGTGGTGGAGGGGGGCGACGGTCTACGACAGCTCCTTGCGGAGATAGTCGAGGCCCTCGCGTACGGCCTTTTGCACCTCGATCTTGGAGGCGTCGACAAACTCGCACAGGGCGAAGTCCTCGGGAGCCACCTCGTAGATGCCGAGAGCCTCCATCTTGTCGATGTCGCGCGACAGGATTGCCTTCAGAAGGTATTCGGGAAGGATGTCCATGGGCATCACCTTGTCATACTCTCCACTCATGATCATGGCGCGGCGACCACCGTGCAGGCGAGCGTCGGGCTTGAAGAGCTTGTGGAGGAAGTGGGAGGGGAAGGAGCGGCTGGTGCTCAGCTTGTCCATGGCCATGGAGGCCCATCCCATAAACTCGTCGACGTCGTCGCCCTCGGGGATGACGGTTACCTGCTGGTAGGGATAGCGCAGGAAGCCCTCGAGGCTCTCCTTGACGCCCGTCAGCACGTTGCCGGCGATGATGCGATGGTTGACGCCGTCGTCGGCGATGTTGCCCTTGAGCAGCGGCTCCAAGGCCGAGCCCAGCGGACACTTCACGTAGCCGGGAGTTTTCACTTCCGAGCCGGTAATGGCCACGGTGCAGGTCCAGTCAACGAGGCCCGTCAGCACCAGCTCGCCGATACGGCAGAGAGTGATGGCGTCGAGGGTCCAGATGGTCTCGCCCTTGTTGACGGGGGCGAGGTTGGCAGCCTGCACGCCAGCGTTGCCGGCGGGGTGAGGTCCGTGTACCTTTACAACTGTTGCCTCGCTGGGGAGAGTGAGGTCCCACTCGGGACGCACCGACACGTAGACCTCGCCGCGGGTGAGAGCCTTCAAGGCCTTCACGCCTGCTGCCAGCTCTTTCTCCTTGCCGGCGAGGGCCAGGGCCATCTCGCCTGCCAAGGGGGCGCTGTCGAAGGCCGTCACGAAGATGTCGCGGGGCTCTGCTGCTGCGTCGGGGACGATGTCGTAGGGGCGCTGGCGCATCTGTGCCCACAGGCCAGAGGCCATCAGGGCCGCGCGCAGGTCGTCGGGACGTGAGGTGGGTTTCTTAGGGGTGGCGGGCTGGCCCTGTGGGTCGACCGACACCACCACACGCAGGATCTTGCGGCGCTCGCCGCGCACTACGCTGGCCACCGTGCCGGCCACGGGGCTCACGAGCTTGATGCGCTCGTCGGCCTTGTGGTGCATGAGAGGCTGGGCGGCGGCGATGACGTCGCCCTCCTTCACCTCCAGCTTGGGGATGAAGCCAGGGTAGTCGTCGGGCACCAGCGCCACTTGCCTCACTGCCGGGGTGGTGGGGGTAGTGGATGTTACGGCCCCTGCCAATTGCAGGTCGAGGCCGCGTTTGAGATTTAACTCCTTGTTCATATGTCGTTGTGGTTGTTGATATGCATTCTGCGATGAATTGGTGGCCGCCCCCCTCTGCCGAGGGTAGGGGATGGCATGGCTAAATTTGTGCAAAGTTATTCAAATATTTTGGGATTCCTTAAGTTTACTAAGCAAAAAGTTAATATAGATGTGGGGGGCGAAGTGAAAAAAAGTTGGGGCGCTACTTTTTTTGAATTTTTGAGGCCGAAAAATTTTGCTGAAAGAAAATTTACTCTTACTTTTCTATCTTTGACACTTTACGATATAACACACTGAAGCACATCACCTTGCGGC
>JAJBVL010000025.1:4219-5760 GCA_020859845.1 Bacteroidales bacterium | reverse complement strand
GCTCCCCGGCGTTAGCCAGCGTACAGTGCTTCGCGGTTTTGCCGCGAAGATCCCCTCCAATCATCAACAACCTCAACAACCTCAACAACCACCAAGCATAAACCATGGGACAGTTAGTAGCCATCGTAGGGCGCCCCAACGTGGGCAAGTCGACCCTCTTCAACCGCTTGACCCAGACCCGCACTGCCATCGTCGACCCCACCGCCGGCACCACCCGCGACCGCCAGTATGGCAAGGTCGACTGGAACGGCAAGGAATTCTCAATCGTCGACACCGGCGGTTGGGTAGTCAATAGCGACGACATCTTTGAAAGCGAGATCAACAAACAGGTGCAGGTGGCCATCGACGAGGCCGACGAAATCCTATTTGTGGTCGACGCCATGAACGGCGTCACCGACCTCGACGACCACGTGGCCGAGATCCTCCGCAAGAGCCGCAAGCCCGTAATCCTCGTGGCCAACAAAGTCGACTCCGGCGACTGGCTCTACAACGTGCCCGAGTTTTACAGCCTCGGCCTGGGCGAACCTTACCCCGTGTCGGCCGTCAACGGCTTCGGCACCGGCGACCTCCTCGATGAGGTAGTCAAGAAACTCCCCGAGGCCGACGACGAAGAGACCGCCCGCCTCGAAGCTCTCCCCAAGTTTGCCATCGTGGGCCGTCCTAACGCCGGCAAGTCCTCCCTCATCAACGCCTTCATCGGCGAGGACCGCCACATCGTCACCGACGTGGCCGGCACAACCCGCGACAGCATCTATACCCGCTACTCCAAGTTTGGCTTCGACTTCTACCTCGTCGACACCGCCGGCATCCGCAAGAAGGCCAAGGTCAACGAGGACATCGAGTACTACTCCGTGATCCGCAGCATCCGCGCCATCGAGGCCAGCGACGTCTGCATCCTCATGATCGACGCCACCCGTGGCATCGAGAGCCAGGACGCCAACATCTACTCCCTCATCCAGCGCAACAAGAAGGGCCTCGTGGTGTGTGTCAACAAATGGGACCTCGTCGAAAACAAGAGCCAAGCTGCCATCCGCACCATGGAGAATGCCATCCGCGAGCGCTTTGCCCCGTTCACCGACTTCCCCATCATCTTTGGCTCCGCCCTCACCAAGCAGCGTATCTACAAGGTGCTCGAGACCGCCATGCAGGTCTACAAGAACCGCCAGCGCATCGTCCCCACCTCCCAACTCAACACCGTAATGCAGGAGGCCATCGCCGCCTACCCACCGCCAGCCCACAAAGGCAAGTATGTCAAGATCAAGTATATCACCATGCTAAAGGGCTCGCCAGTCCCCACGTTTATCTTCTTCTGCAACCTCCCCCAGTGGGTCAAGGAGCCCTATCGCCGCTACCTCGAAAACAAGATCCGCGAAAACTGGGACTTCACTGGCACCCCCATCAACATCTACATGCGCGAAAAATAATCGCCCCCTGCGTTAGCCCCCATGCGTTAGCCCCCATGCGTTAGCCGGGGTACAGTGCTTCGCGGTTTTGCCGCGAAGATCCCCTCGGTTTTGCCGCGAAGATCCCCTCGGTTTTGC
>JAJBVL010000025.1:0-4119 GCA_020859845.1 Bacteroidales bacterium | reverse complement strand
GATCCCCTCGGTTTTGCCGCGAAGATCCCCTCGGTTTTGCCGCGAAGATCCCCTCTACCCCCATATCCCCTTATGATGATGTGGCTGCAAGCAGCGGGCCTCCCTCGGTGGCTCGCTGTTGTAGGCTATATGCAGCCCTATAGCGCGCGTCATCAAGATATCATCGTGGTGCCCCTCGATGGCCCCGTAGCTCCCATTCTGCCGCTGCTCGTAGACCAGCATCTCCTCCAGCGCCCTCTGGTCGCGCTCCACATACAGCCCGTCCCTCACCACCATTATCAGCGTGGAGATAATCATCGGCTTGGTCGACACATTGGTATGAAACCCATAGCGAAGCGCTGCCCCCTGAGCTATCTGCTCGGGGCTCTGTGGCCGCGCATATAGATTGGAGTACACGTCGCGTATCTGCGTGAAGATAAACGGCGCCTGGTCGGCCTCGCTGCAGCGCATAGGGTCGTGACTCTCTATCGTGTTGCTCTCTATCACCAGCAGCGCGTTGTGGTAATACGCCGCTATCTGCACCGCCTTCCACGCCAGCAGGTCGATATCCGTATGCCCGCGCCATTGCGCCACCACCTCCGGTAGCCCTCCTGCCTGCGCCATTGCCCCGCGGTCGATCACCGCTATCACCGACCAGTCGGCCTTGGCCGACCGGCCACCCACGTCCACCACCGCCAGATAGCGCTGGCGCAGCCGCGGCGTCTCCTCGGGCTGGCGCCACACCTCCAGCAGCCCCTGACGATCCTCAGCGAAGTGCAGACCTATCAACGCCTCGCGCCCGCGGTCGGCGCCGCCGCGCCGCTTGTCGGCTATCACGTCGCCCACGGCTATCGGTCGCCTACAACCCTCCCTCAGCGCCTCCACCTTCAGCTGGTCAAACACGCGGTTGCCCGAATGTACAAAGGCCTCCACGTCGTCGCTCGGATATTCTGCCGCCATATACGCGTGGTCGTCCACCTTCCCTCGCTCCAGTTCATACCATCGTATAGCCTCCAGCGTGGCTCCCTGCTCCCATAGATACCACAGATAGCGCCCCGGCTCCTGGCGCCGCGAGGGCGTGTAGGCATTTTCGCGGTTGACCCACAGCCGCTCGGCCATGGCGCGTCGTTCCTCGTCGGTCAACTCCACGCTGTAGGTGGCAATCTCATGCCACGCCACGAAGAACGCCCCCATCTGCGACCCCTCCCCATCCTTCGCGGCCACATACTCCTTGTGGAAGAAGTTGCCCGTGCCGTTGGCCGTCGACTCGTAGACTATCATCGTCCCCGGTCGATATAGCACCCCCGCGCAGGCACTCCTCACTATATCCTCCGCCTTCTTGCCCTCCGTGGAGCGCCACAGCCCCACCTCCGACAGATGCACCAGCGCATAGTCGCCGCCGCGACACCCATGGGGACGCTCAGCCGTGCCCACCTTCACCTTGCAGCCCCTGGCTGGCACACGTATCATCGCCCGCGAGCGACCCACGCCCTCCGTCTTCACTGGTTTCTTGGGCACCCCCTCGGGAGCGTCGGCGTAGAGCATCTCCACCGGGTAATCCTCCATCATCCTCTGATACATGTCCATAATCTCGTCGGTGCAAGCGCTCTGGTGGGCTATGATGAGCGAGTTGAGCCCGCGCTGATGTATCAGCTGCAGCCACGCCATATACATCTGCGTCACCGTCGACCCGCCCCACTGGCGCGCCTTGAGCAGCACCACGCGTATCGGCTTCCCCGCCAGCCGCTGCCGTTCCAACTCGGCCACATATTTGCGTTGTGGGGGAGTGAGCACGAGAGCCACGTCCTCGCCTCCCTCCTTGTTTTTCACCTTCACGTAGCGCGCTGCCCAGTAGGCGAAGTCGTGTCGACAGCGCAGCAGGTTGAGGTCGTTCCTGAGCTTATCCATGGAGCGGTGGCTCCTGATGGCCAGCTGCCGAAAGCTGCCCGCACGTTGCAGGTCCACCACCAGCTTTTCCGAGGCCATCGACGTCGGCAGCCATACCGTAGCCTCATCCTCGTCAGTCAACGTCAAGGCGAAGCGCTCGCCCAGCGAGCCCTCGCCGCTCAGAGGATCAAAAGTCCCATACAGCTTCTGCCTCCTCCTCTTGTTCTCCTCCAGTATCAAGTCAATCTGATGCTCATTCATTCCATTTGGGTTTTTAAGGCCCAAAGAAAACCCTTCCCACCCACCTCATCCCCTTATCTTGCCCCCATGTAGTGCGGTTGCCCCCATGTAGTGCGGTTGCCCCAACCGCCCATGTTTAGCGGCTGCCTCAGCCGCCTCCTGCACAGCCTCAAGGAGGGGCCGGCGGCCTCGCGGCCCTCGTCAGGCGATGGCTTCGTCAGGCGACATTGTAGGTTGGCCGGCTCGGCCGACCGCCCAGGCGAGTCATTTCTTCTCGTCCACTTTTGCGGCTACGCCGCCACTGGCGGTGGAGGCCACCGCCCAGAAAGCGGCGGAGGGCCGCCGCACTACAATAGCTACCGCAGCGAGGGCAACCCCACCCGCATGGCCTCCGTGCTTCTCCGCGTCCTCCGTAGACCCCCCCGCTTACCCTCCGCAGCCACCTTACTTAAATTTTACTTACTTTCCAGAAAACAAGCAAGATTTCAGACATTTCACAATTCGTCCAACCATCTATCTATCACCCTATTATCTCTCCATTCCGAAACAAACCAGACACTTTCCCCACCTTACTTAGGATTTACTTACACCTTACTTAACCACCCACACTCACCATTTTAATACTAATTTTGCTCTCAATCTTACCAGTCAGGTCTTCCCCATCCCCCTTCGACAACTCACATTATTATTCATCATAAACAAAAACGAAATCGAGTATGAAGAAAACTTTACTCTCTTTGGCCCTTGCTGCCATGACACTCTCCGCATCCGCTACCGACTGGGTACTCGCCGGTGGTTTCAACAACTGGAGCACGTCTGCCACTCCCTTCACCCAGAACGAGGACGGTACATATAGTGTAACCATCGACCAACTCACCACCGAGTTTAAGGTTACCGTAGCAGGTTGGGGTCAGGAATGGGGCGCACCCGCCGACAACACCATCCTCACCGTTGGCGAACCCTTCACCGTGGTTAGCGAAGACGACAAGAACATCCAGCTCATGCCCTTCACCGTGGTCAACAATGCCACAATCACTTTCAACGAGGAAGAAGCCACTCTTCTCGTCACTGGTGAAGAAGCTGTTGAGATGCCCGCTCTGTGGATCACAGGTGGTTTCTGTGACTGGGCTACTCCTGGCGAAGGAGGCTCTGTAGCCATGACCCTCGAAGACAAGGTCTACACCGCTACCGTCACCTTCTCTGGTGCTACCGAGTTCAAGCCCGTGGGCAGCGGCTGGTCACCTCAATTCAGCTGGGGCGAAGAGTATGAGACAATGACTCCCGAGAACAACACCACCCCCGTTGTCTATGGCGAAGTTAACAACATCAAGGCCGACTTCACCGGCACCTACCTGGTAACCCTCGACCTCAACACCTACACCATCTCCATCACCGACCCATCGGCCATCCGCACCATCGGCGATGACGCAGTAGAAGGCGAGGCTATCTACTACAACCTCCAGGGCGTACGCGTTGCAAATCCCCAAAATGGACTATATATAAAGGTTAATGGACACAAGACTGAAAAGGTACTTGTAAAATAAGAATCAACGGATAATATTAAGCACTTAATTCCAGAGGCTCGGCGTCGCGATGACGCCGAGCCTTTTTCACTGGGAAGGGCGGCTCGCCAGGCCGCGGCTTTTGTCAGGCGACATTGTAGGTTGGCCGGCTCGGCCGACCGCCCAGGCGAGTCATTTCTTCTTTCTTCTCGTCGGCTTTTGCGGCTCCTCATCGTCGTCCCCACATACTCTGAGAGCACGCGAGACCGCGTGCTCTACTATGAGCGGCCGGCCCCTCCGTGTCCTCCATAGACATACCCAGCGGCGAAGCCGCTCCTTTCATTCCTACTTAAATAAATCCTTAGGCACCACAAACGTAAACCTCTGCTTAGCAGGAGAAGAAAACGAAAGGCTGACCGTAAACTCATGCCGCGACGTATAGCTGTCAATAGGTTTTAAGTAGTTCTTTAAATTAAAAATATACAATGTTACGCAGCCTGAGAAAATTTGA
>JAJBVL010000039.1 GCA_020859845.1 Bacteroidales bacterium | reverse complement strand
CCTTTCGGGGAGGGCGAAACAGAAAGGAGAGGGGGTTTGTGGTGGCAAAGTTAGAATTATTTTCTCAATTTTACAAAATGTTTGGACACTATTTCTTAAAGGTGGTAACTTTGTCGTGTCAATCAACCAAGAATATTAACTCTTAAAAGCATAACTATTATGGCAACCGACCGCAAACTCCACTTTGAGACCCTCCAACTCCACGTAGGGCAAGAACAGCCCGACCCCGCCACCGATGCACGCGCCGTGCCTATCTATCAGACAACGTCTTACGTGTTTCGCAACTCGCAGCACGCTGCCGACCGCTTTGGCCTGCGCGATGCTGGCAATATCTATGGCCGACTGACCAATCCCACCGAGGATGTGTTTGAGCAGCGCGTGGCAGCCCTTGAGGGCGGCGTGGCAGCTCTGGCCGTGGCCTCTGGCGCAGCAGCCATCACCTACTCCATATTAAATATAGCCTCGGAGGGCGACCATATCGTGGCCGCCAAGACCATCTACGGCGGGAGCTACAATCTGCTCGACAACACGCTCCCCCACTATGGCATCACTACGACGTTTGTCGACCCGGAACGTCTTGAGAACTTTGAGGAGGCCATCCAGCCCAATACCAAAGCTATCTTCATAGAGACGCTTGGCAACCCCAACTCCAATATCATCGACATTGAGAAGGTGGCCGAGATAGCCCATCGCCATAAGATACCCTTGCTAATCGACAACACCTTTGGCACACCTTATTTAATACGCCCCATCGAGCATGGAGCCGATGTGGTGGTACATTCAGCCACCAAGTTTATCGGCGGCCACGGATCGTCGCTCGGAGGTGTGATTGTAGATTCGGGCAGGTTTGACTGGGCGGCATCGGGCAAATTCCCTACGCTCTCGCAGCCAGAGCCTGCCTATCATGGGGCCGTGTTTACGGAGGTGGCAGGCCCTGCAGCCTACGTGACGAGGATTCGCGCCGTCCTGCTCCGCGACACAGGCGCCACGCTGAGCCCCTTCAACGCCTTCATCTTGCTGCAGGGCCTGGAGACGCTGTCGCTGAGGGTGGAGCGCCACGTGGAGAACGCTCTCAAGATAGTAGACTTCCTGGAGAAACATCCCAAGGTGAAGCATGTCAACCATCCCGCGCTGCCGAGCCATCCCGACCATGAGATCTACAAGCGCTATTTCCCTCAGGGGGCAGGATCGATCTTTACGTTTGAGGTGGAGGGAGGCCAGGAGGCAGCCCACAAGGTGATCGACGCGCTGGAGATATTCTCGCTGCTGGCCAACGTGGCCGACGTGAAGAGCCTCGTGATACATCCCGCCACTACCACCCACTCCCAGCTCTCGCCCGAGCAGCTCGAAGAGCAGCAGATCTACCCCGGCACCATCCGCCTCTCCATCGGCACGGAGCACGTAGACGACCTAATCGCCGACCTCTCGCAGGCGCTGGATAGAATATAGAAATGTTTTTGATTTTTTTGCTTTTTTGAGTAATTTTGCGGGCATGAAATGCTTGCCCCTGAACATCTCCTCCTTGAAGCCATTATGCTTGGTGCTGCTGCTTGCCGTGGTCACGACGAGTTGCGGCTCCAAGCGTCACGCTGCATCGACGGATGGGGGGAAGTATACGCCTGCCAAGGTGGAGACGCCCAAGGAGGCCGCTCCGCAGACGCAAGCGCTGCTGACGGAGGCCAACAAATGGCTCGGCACCAAATATAAATATGGTGGCAACACCAAGAGCGGCGTCGACTGCTCGGGCCTCGTGGTGCAAATCTTTCTCAATGCTCTCGACATCAAGTTGCCGCGCAACTCGGCGCAGATAGAAGAATACTGCAAGCCCATCAAGCAAAACCAGCTGATAGAGGGCGACTTGGTCTTTTTCGTGACAGGGAAGGGCAAGAAGGTCAACCACGTAGGGATGTATATCGGCGACGGGCAGATGATCCACGCCTCGGGTTCAAAGGGCGTGATGATCTCCACCCTCGGCGACCCATACTATACACGCACCTACCACTCGTCGGGGCGCGTGGAGCAGTATTACGCCATGCTGAGCAAAAACTCCAAGAAGACCAAGACTGAGGCTACGCCCACCGACAGCAAGAAGCAGAAAAAACAGAAGAAGAACAAGAAAGACAAGAAGACTCCCGAGCCAACGCCTAAGCCCGAGGAGACTCCATCAATCCCCGACCTCACCAATCCTGAGTTGCCAGTGGTGAATCCCATCAGGGTGGTCCACGTGGAAAAGAATTCAGAGAGATAGAATTTAGAGAGATAGAGGATAGAGAGATAGAGGACAGAGAGATAGAAATTAGACTTTTTACTTTTGACTTTGACTTTAGAATATGCCTGTAAGAGTACCTGAGCATTTGCCAGCCATGAGCTCGCTGCTTCATGACGAAAACATACATCTTGCCCCACGCCATACACCCCACAAACTGTTGACACGCCCGCTGACAGTGGCTGTGCTCAACTTGATGCCAATGAAGGAGATGACCGAGACCGACCTGCTGAGGCTCATCTCCAACTCGTCGTTGCCCGTAGACATAGAGCTACTGTTCACCTCCTCTCACGTTTCGAAAAACACGCCCAAGAGCCATCTTGAGGCTTTCTACCATACCTTTGACGAGGTGCGCGACAAGCATTACGACGGATTGATAGTGACGGGCGCACCGGTGGAGCAGATACCCTTTGAAGAGGTGGACTATTGGCCCGAGTTGACCCAGATATTTGACTGGGCGCGCACCAACGTGCTTAGCACCCTCTATATCTGCTGGGGCGCGCTTGCGGGGCTCTATTACCATTACGGTATCCCCAAGCGCCTGCTGGCTGAGAAACTATCGGGAGTGTACCCCCACCGGATGTGCAACTCCAGGGAGCCGCTGTTTCGCGGCTTCGACGACCATTTCTACGTGCCTCACAGCCGCTTTAGCTACGCCGACCGGCGCGACATCGAGGCCGTGAAGGAGCTGGAGATTATCTCCGACAGCGACTACTCGGGGGTCTACGTGGTGAAGGGGCTCGAAGGTCGCGAATTTTTCATCACTGGCCACTCGGAATACTCGCCCAAGACGCTCGACTTTGAGTATCGCCGCGACATGGCCAAGGGCCTCCATCCTCGCATCCCCAAAAACTACTACCTCGACGACAACCCAGCAATGGAGCCCATCGTGCGCTGGCGCGCCCACGCCAACCTGCTCTTCACCAACTGGATCAATTATTATTGTAGATGATAGAGGGATAGAGAGACAGAGGGATAGAGGGGTTAGAAGCGGGTGGCCAGCCACATCGACATGAAGCGATTGTAGACGCTGTAGGCTCCACGATTCTCGAGGATCATTTCTTTGTCGAGAAGCGCTTTTAGAGCGGTGCGAATAGTGCTGGTAGAAGGAAGATTGTGACGCTTTAGGTATAAGAAAAAACGTATTGCGCAAAAACTGTTGCGTAAAACATATTGCGCAAAACACGTTGCGCTTTTTACGCAACGCATTTTGCGCAATGCGTGTAAGTGTCTTCGTAGCGAGAGGCTTACTTGTACTGCTCGGTGATGGAGTGGAGAGCCTCGTAGAGGTCGATGTCGACCTCGGTGAGCTCCTTGTGGCGACGCGCCATGACACGGCGTGCCACCTCGAAAAACTTGTGGAGGTCGACGTCGGTGTAGCCGCTTGGGGAGCCTTCGGTGAAGGAAGCCACGAAGTTGCGCGGGAATCCCGAGCCGTGGATGTTGACGCCTACGCCGAGCACGGTGGCCGTGTTGAGCATGGTGTTGATGCCCGTCTTGGAGTGGTCGCCCATGATGAGGCCGCAGAATTGGAGACCTGTCTTGAGGAATCGACGCGCGGGGTAGTTCCAGAGCTTGATCTCGGTGTAGTCGTTTTTGAGATTGGAAGCGGTGGTGCCGCCGCCGAGGTTGCACCATTCGCCTATGACGGCGTTGCCGAGAAAACCGTCGTGAGCCTTGTTGGAATAGCCTATTATTACTACGTTGTTGAGCTCGCCGCCCACCTTTGAGTAAGGACCGAGGGTGGTGGCGCCATAGATCTTAGCTCCCATGTTGACCACCGAGCCTTCGAGCATTGCCAGACCGCCGCGAATGCAGGCGCCCTCCATGATTTCGGCCCCAGGGCCCACGTAGATAGGGCCTCGGCGGGTGTTGAGGATGGCCCCTTCGACTGTGGCGCCCTCTTCGATGAAGATTAGCTTACGGTCGCCGATCACGGTGCAGGTGGAGCTAATGGGCTGAGAGCGGCGTCCACGGGTGAGAGGCACGAAGTCGCGTATGAGCTGCTCGTCGTTGCGGCCAAATATCTCATAAAGACGGCGGATGGAGCGGGGCTCCTCGTCGAGCATCTTGAAGGAGGTGGGCTCCTCTTCCCAAGCGCCACGACGCGCTATCAACTCATCGCCCCAGCGGAGGCCTTCGCCAGGCTCGAGGGCCTGGATGGCGCGGATGAGGGCGGGGGAGGGGAGGATGTGGGAAGAGATGACGATGTTGTCGTGGGGGTGTACTACGGTGGGGTATTTGCGCGAGAGATAGTCGACGGTCGAGAACGAGTAGTCGCCGGGGAGGTCGCGCTGCCACTTCTCGAGGAGGGTAAGGATGCCAACGCGCAGTAGGGCCACGGGCCGGGTGAAGGTCAGGGGCAGGAGGTTGTTGCGCACGGCATCTACATCGCGGAGGATATAGTTGGGCATGCCTGTATAGGGGTTTTGGTTAGTGATGACGGCGCAAAATTAACAAAAATTCTGTCTGTGCAAAAATATTTGTGAGTAAAACCTTTGGTTATCTGAAAATTAATGAGTAATTTTGCAACGCTTTTGAGGCATAAAAAGCCAGCTGGTCGCCAACTCGTTGAGAGATAGGGCGGTGGCTGGCGGATATATGCGTATAGAAGCGCTATTTCACTTTGCGATAACAAACCATTAATAACCCACAACCCAACAAAAAGAGACAAACAATGCCTACTATTCAACAATTGGTAAGAAAAGGACGCGTGGCTCTTGAGGATAAGAGTAAGTCGCCCGCACTCGACTCCTGCCCCCAGCGACGCGGCGTGTGCGTGCGTGTCTACACCACTACCCCCAAGAAGCCTAACTCGGCTATGCGTAAGGTGGCTCGTGTGCGCCTCACCAACGGCAAGGAAGTGAACAGCTACATCCCCGGTGAAGGCCACAACCTGCAGGAGCACTCGATCGTGCTCGTTCGCGGCGGCCGTGTCAAGGACCTTCCAGGTGTCCGCTACCACATCGTTCGCGGCACACTCGACACCGCTGGCGTAAAGGACCGCACGCAGCGTCGCTCGAAGTATGGCGCGAAGCGTCCCAAGGCTGCCAAGAAGTGATATAGCCGACCTCGGGGGCGCCTTCGCGAGGGGCCTCTGAGTCGAATAGATTCGCTACCACCCCGGTTGAGTAAACGTCGCAAGAGAGCGGCGTTGAAGACAAAAGAAGCAGCAACCAAGCAACAAATTATTTAAATTCTATCCCTTCACAACGATTCCTCAACAATGAGAAAAGCAAAGCCAAAGAAACGCGTGGTGCTTCCCGACCCCGTGTTCCACGATGTAAGAGTGTCGAAGTTTGTCAACCACTTGATGTATGACGGCAAGAAGAACACTGCCTACACCATATTTTATACCGCTCTCGACAATGTGAAGTCGAAGCTCCCCAACGACGAGAAGACAGCTCTCGAGATCTGGAAGAAAGCCCTTGAGAACGTCACTCCTCAGGTAGAGGTGAAGTCTCGCCGCGTGGGCGGTGCCACTTTCCAAGTGCCCACGGAAATCCGCCCCGACCGCAAAGAATCAATATCGATGAAAAACCTTATCCTCTACGCCCGCAAGCGCGGCGGCAAGACCATGGCCGACAAGCTGGCAGCCGAGATCGTAGACGCATACAATGATCAGGGCGGCGCCTTCAAGCGCAAGGAAGACATGCACAAGATGGCCGAGGCCAACCGTGCATTTGCCCACTTCCGCTTCTAATCCCTCCCTTTATCTTAAAGGTTTATAATCGATTAAAATTCAGGTACACGACTAATGGCAAAATCAGACGAATTATTAAAATTTACCCGCAACATCGGCATCATGGCCCACATCGATGCCGGTAAAACCACTACCTCCGAGCGTATCCTCTTCTACACCGGCCTCACCCATAAGATAGGCGAAGTGCACGACGGCGCTGCCACTATGGACTGGATGGAGCAGGAGCAGGAGCGAGGCATCACTATCACTTCGGCCGCCACTACCACCTTCTGGAAGTATGACGACGAGAAGTATAAGATCAACCTTATCGACACTCCGGGACACGTGGATTTCACCGTCGAGGTGGAGCGCTCGCTGCGTGTGCTCGATGGTGCTGTGGCAACATTCTGCGCTGTAGGTGGCGTGGAGCCCCAGTCGGAGACTGTGTGGCGCCAGGCCGACAAGTATAACGTGCCCCGTATCGGCTACGTAAACAAGATGGACCGCTCGGGCGCCAACTTCTACGAGGTGGTGCGCCAGCTCAAGGACGTGCTCGGAGCCAATCCATGCCCCATCCAGATACCTATCGGCGCTGAGGAGACTTTCAAAGGCGTCGTTGACCTGATCACAATGAAAGCCATATTCTGGCACGACGAGACCATGGGGGCCGACTACTCGATGGAGGAGATTCCCGCCTCGCTGCTTGCCGAGGCTCAGGAATACCGCGACAAGATGCTCGAGAAGGTTGCTGAGCACGACGACGAGCTGATGGAGAAGTACTTTGACGACCCCTCGACCATCACCGAGGACGAGATACGCCGCGCCCTGCGCAAGGCCACTCTCGCCATGGAGATAGTGCCCATGATATGTGGCTCCTCTTTCAAGAACAAGGGCGTGCAGCCCCTGCTCGACGCCGTGTGTGCTTACCTTCCCAGCCCGCTCGATGCAGGGGCTGTAGAGGGTCACGCTCCCGGCAACCCCGACGAGATTGAGACCCGCGAGCCCTCGAGCGACGCTCCCATGTGTTCGCTGGCCTTCAAGATTGCCACCGACCCCTACGTAGGCCGTCTGTGCTTCTTCCGCGTATACTCTGGCGACATGGTTGCCGGATCGTATGTGCTCAACGCCCGCTCGGGCAAGAAGGAGCGCGTCAGCCGTCTCTTCCAGATGCACTCCAACAAGCAGAACGCCAAGGAGGTGATAGGTTGCGGCGACATCGGTGCTGGCGTAGGCTTCAAGGATATCCGCACTGGCGACACCCTCTGCGCCGAGAACGCACCCATCGTGCTTGAGGCCATGGACTTCCCCGATCCAGTGATTGGTATCGCCGTGGAGCCCAAGACCCAGAAAGACCTCGACAAGCTGGGCGTAGGCCTGCAGAAGCTGGCCGAGGAAGACCCCACATTCCGTGTGCAGACCAACGAGGAGACTGGCCAGACCGTCATCTCGGGTATGGGCGAGCTTCACCTCGACATCATCATCGACCGTCTGCGTCGCGAGTTCAAGGTGGAGTGCAACCAGGGCCGTCCTCAGGTGACCTACAAAGAGGCTATCACCAAGCCTGTAGAGATCCGCGAGGTGTTTAAGAAGCAGACCGGCGGTCGTGGTAAGTATGCCAACATCCTCGTGCGCATCGAGCCCGTCGACGAGGGCTTCGAGGGCAACCTCCAGTTTGTCGACGAGGTGAAGGGTGGCAATATTCCCAAGGAGTTTATCCCCTCCATCCAGAAAGGCTTCGTAACGGCCATGAAGAATGGCGTGCTGGCCGGCTATCCCGTAGAGCAGCTCAAGGTGACGGTGATCGATGGTAGCTACCATCCCGTCGACTCCGACCAGCTGTCGTTTGAGCTCTGCGCTATCCAGGCGTTTAAGAACGCCTCCGAGAAGGCATCACCCGTGCTCCTTGAGCCCATCATGAAGATCGAAGTAGTCACCCCCGAAGAAAGCATGGGCGACGTGATTGGCGACTTGAACAAGCGCCGCGGTCAAGTGGAGGGTATGGAGACTAGCCGCAGTGGTGCCCGTGTGGTGAAGGCAAAGGCGCCTCTGGCCGAGATGTTTGGCTACGTGACCGCCCTTCGAACCATCACCTCCGGCCGTGCCACCTCTACGATGTCGTTCAGCCACTATGCAGAGGTAAGCAGCTCGATAGCCAAGAGCGTCCTCACAGAGTGTCAAGGCCGTGTTGACCTTATCAAGTAAATCAATCAACATCAACAATAATTGAGCCATAAACAAATGAGCCAAAAAATCAGAATCAAACTCAAATCTTACGATCACAACTTGGTTGACAAGTCGGCAGAGAAGATAGTAAAGACTGTGAAGGCTACGGGCGCCGTGATCAGCGGTCCGATACCCCTGCCCACCCACAAGCGCATCTTCACCGTCAATCGCTCTACCTTCGTCAACAAGAAGAGCCGCGAGCAATTCCAGCTTTCGAGCTACAAGCGCCTCATCGACATCTACAATTCGACAGCGAAGACTGTGGATGCCCTCATGAAGCTTGAGCTCCCCAGCGGTGTAGAAGTAGAAATCAAGGTCTAAGCGACCCGCTGATCGACGATCGTAAAAAACCAAACAAACCAACAATCAACAATCCACAACCAACACAGAAATGCCAGGATTATTAGGAAAGAAAATCGGAATGACATCCGTTTTCGGTGCCGACGGCAAGAACGTGCCGTGCACCGTTATCGAAGTAGGCCCCTGCGTTGTCACTCAAGTCAAGACCGCCGATAAGGATGGCTACGAGGCCCTCCAGCTTGGGTTTGTCCAGAAGAAGGACAAGCACACCACCAAGCCCATGGCAGGCCATTTCGAGAAGGCTGGAGTGCAACCACAGCGCCACTTGGCCGAGTTCAAAGGGTTTAACGGCGACTACAAGCTGGGCGACACCATCACCGTGGATGGCCTCTTCAGCGATGCTGACTTTGTAGATGTACAAGGCACATCGAAGGGCAAGGGCTTCCAGGGCGTTGTGAAGCGTCATGGCTTCGGTGGTGTAGGTCAGACTACCCACGGCCAGCACAACCGCCTTCGCGCTCCCGGTTCGGTGGGTGCTTGCTCCTACCCCGCAAAGGTGTTCAAGGGCATGCGCATGGCCGGCCAGATGGGCAATGAGAACGTGACTGTACAAAATCTTCAGGTGATCCGCGTGATGCCCGAGCACAACCTGCTGCTCATCAAGGGCTCGATACCTGGAGCCAAAGGTTCAATCGTAAAAATTGAGAAGTAATATGGAACTCGCAGTATTCAATGTAAAAGGCCAGGACACAGGTCGTAAGGCAGAGCTCAACGACGCCGTGTTTGCTATCGAACCCAACGAGCACGCCGTATATCTCGATGTTAAGCAGTATCTGGCCAATCACCGCCAGGGCACACACAAGTCAAAGGAGCGTAGCGAGGTGTCTGGCTCTACCCGCAAGCTCCACAAGCAGAAAGGCGGCGGCGGTGCCCGTATCGGCGACATCAACTCGCCTCTGCTCGTAGGTGGTGGCCGCGTATTTGGACCTCGTCCACGCGATTACAGCTTCAAGCTCAACAAGAAGGTGAAGCAGCTGGCACGCAAGAGCGCCCTTGCCTACAAGGCACAGGACGGCCAGATCAAGGTGGTAGAAGACTTCACGTTTGAGGCCCCCAAGACCAAGGAATTCGTAGCGTTTGCCAAGGCACTGGAGGCTGAAGGCAAGAAGCTCCTCCTGGTGCTTGGCTCGCGCAATGAGAACGTGGCTCTCGCAGCCCGCAACGTGCCCAACGCACGCATCATCTCGGCAAGCGATGTCAACACCTATACCCTTATGAACCACAATGCTATTCTCTTGACCGAGAGCAGCCTCGACGTCATCAATAACCTTTAACCCCTCGGAGGAACTGCAATATGGATATCACAATTAAGCCAATCGTCACCGAGAAAGCTACCAAGCTCACCGAGAAGCTCAATCGCTACACTTTCCGCGTTTCTCCCGACGCCAACAAGCATCAGATCAAAGACCTGGTGGAGAAGCTCTACGGGGTGAAAGTAGTGAATGTCAACACCGCAGTGGTGCGCAGCAAGAACAAGAGCCGCTGGACCAAGAGCGGACTGCTCCGTGGCAAAACAGAAGCTTACAAGAAGGCCTTCGTCACCATCGGCGACGGCCAGACAATAGACTTTTATAGCAACATCTAAATAAGAAATGGCAGTAAGAAAATTCAAGCCCACTACACCGGGGCAACGACACAAAGTTATTGGCGTATTTAAAGGTACAATCACTGCTACTACGCCAGAGAAGTCTCTTACAGTCGGTAAAAAGTCGACCGGAGGTCGCAACTCCGAAGGCCACCTGACCGCCCGTTACCTCGGCGGTGGCCACAAGCGCAAATACCGTATCATAGACTTTAAGAGAAACAAAGACGGTGTGCCCGCCGTGGTAAAGTCGATCGAGTACGATCCCAACCGTTCGGCTCGCATCGCGCTCCTTTACTATGTCGACGGTGCTAAGACTTATATTATCGCACCCAACGGCTTAGAAGTTGGCTCGACGGTGGTAAGCGGTCCCGACGCAGCGCCTGAGGTAGGCAACAGCCTTCCTCTGTCGAAGATTCCCGTAGGTACCCTCATCCACAACATCGAGCTTCGTCCTGGCCAGGGAGCCTTCATGGCTCGTTCGGCCGGCACCTTCGCCCAGCTCATCTCGCGCGAAGGCGACTATGCTATTATCAAACTTCCTTCGGGAGAGACACGCAAGGTGCTCGCCGAGTGTCGTGCCACAGTAGGTGTGGTAGGCAACAGCGAACACTCGCTCGAGCAGAGTGGCAAGGCAGGCCGCAGCCGTTGGCTGGGTCGTCGTCCACGCAACCGTGGCGTCGTGATGAACCCTGTTGACCACCCAATGGGTGGTGGTGAAGGCCGCGCCTCTGGTGGTCATCCACGTTCGCGCAAGGGTCTGTACTCAAAGGGTCTGAAGACACGTCACCCCAAGAAGCAGAGCTCGAAGTATATCATCGAAAGAAGGAAAAAGTAATCTTTGAAATTTTAGCTATCAACTATGAGTCGTTCATTAAAAAAAGGCCCATTTATCAGCGTGAAGCTTGAGAAAAAGGTGGCTGCAATGGAAGAGAGCGGTAAGAAGGCGGTGATCAAGACATGGAGCCGCGCTTCGATGATCGCACCCGAATTCGTTGGTCATACCTTCGCTGTCCACAATGGTAACAAGTTTATTCCTGTATACGTCACCGAGAACATGGTAGGACACAAGCTGGGAGAGTTTGCTCCCACGCGCAACTTCCGTGGTCATGCTGGCAACAAGAAATAAGCCGAGGCCTGTAGTAATATAATTGTATAAATAAGACTATCACCGTTAATTACCATGGGTGTAAGAAAAAGAAACTCAGCAGATAAAATGAAGGAAGAGCGCAAGGAAGTGGCCTTCGCAAAACTCACCAACATCCCCTCGTCGCCTCGCAAGATGCGCCTGGTGGCCGACCTGGTGCGTGGCAAGGAAGCATTCCGTGCCCTCGGTATCCTCAAGTTCTCAAATAAAGAAGCTGCCGCACAGCTCGAGAAGCTCCTCCGCTCGGCCATCGCCAACTGGGAGGCCAAGAACGAGCGCAAAGCCGAGAGCGGCGAGCTCTACGTAAGCACAATCTACGTCAATTGTGCTCCTATGCTCAAGCGCCTGCGTCCTGCTCCCCAGGGCCGCGGCTACCGTATCCGCAAGCGTGCTAACCACGTCACCATCATTGTAGACACGATTCCAAACGATAACAACTCTAAGGCATAACACATGGGACAGAAAGTAAATCCTATTAGCAATCGTTTAGGCGTAATACGCGGTTGGGATTCCAACTGGTACGACCTGAAGAAATTTGCCGACAACCTGCTCGAGGATGCTAAGCTACGCAAGTATCTCAATGTGCGTCTTGCCAAGAGCAGCGTGTCGCGTATAGTAATCGAGCGCACCCTCAAGCTCATCACCATCACCGTATGCACCTCGCGCCCCGGTCTGATCATCGGCAAGGGAGGCACGGAGGTTGACAAGCTTAAGGAAGAGCTCAAGAAGATCACCGACAAGGATGTGCAGATCAACATCTTCGAGGTGAAGCGTCCAGAGCTCGATGCTCAGATCGTGGCTGCCACCATCGCCCGTCAGATCGAGGGTAAGATAGCTTACCGTCGCGCTGTCAAGATGGCCATCGCCTCGACTATGCGCTCAGGCGCCGAGGGTATCAAGGTGCAGATCAGCGGACGTCTCAACGGCGCTGAAATGGCTCGCTCCGAGATGTTCAAGGAAGGCCGTACGCCTCTCCACACCCTGCGTGCCGACATCGACTACGCTCTCGTAGAGGCCCACACCAAGGTAGGTGTGATTGGTGTAAAGGTATGGATCTGCCGCGGCGAAGTGTATGGCAAGCGCGACCTTGCTCCCAACTTCACCACCACGGCCAAGGAAGGCCGCTCGCAGGGCAACGATCGTCCACGTCGCGGCGGATTCCGCAAGAGCCGCAACGGCAACAATGCCTCCCATCGCTAAAGCTCCACTTCAACAACAATAGAGACTAGAACACAACATGTTACAACCAAAGAAAACAAGATTTCGCCGTCAACAGAAGGGTCGTATGAAAGGTACGGCTCAGCGCGGCAACCAGTTGGCCTTCGGTTCGTTTGGTATCAAGACCCTTGAGTCGAAGTGGATCACCGGACGTCAGATTGAGGCCGCACGTGTGGCCGTGACGCGCTACATGCAGCGTCAAGGCCAGATATGGATACGCATCTTCCCCGACAAGCCCATCACCAAGAAGCCTGCAGAGGTCCGCATGGGTAAAGGTAAAGGTGCTCCCGAAGGGTTTGTGGCTCCCGTCACCCCCGGCCGTATGCTCATCGAGGTAGAAGGCGTAAGCTACGACATCGCAAAGGAAGCTCTCCGCCTTGCCGCCCAAAAACTGCCCGTAATCACCAAGTTTGTGGTGCGTCGCGACTACGACCCCACACAAAATGTCTAAGCCCACCGTTATGAAGAAAGCAGAAATCAAGGAACTATCCACCCAGGACCTCCGCGACCGTCTGGAGCAGATGGAGAAAGACTATCGCCAGCTGGTGATTAACCACTCGGTGTCGCCCGTAGACAACCCCGCCAAGATCACTCGCGACCGTCGCGACATAGCACGCGTCAAGACTGAACTTCGCGCCCGTGAACTCAACAAACAATAATTCTCCAATACCTTAACCCGTAAAATGGAAGAAAAGAGAAACCTGCGCAAAGAGCGCATCGGGGTTGTATCCAGCAACAAGGGTGACAAGACCATCACAGTCACCGTGAAGTGGAAGGAGAAACACCCCATCTATGGGAAGTTTGTCAACAAGACAAAGAAGTACCATGCCCACGATGAGAAAAACGAGTGTAGCGTAGGCGACACCGTTCGTCTCATGGAGACCCGTCCCCTGAGCAAGACCAAGCGCTGGAGACTTGTAGAAATCATCGAAAAAGTTAAGTAATCATGATACAAAACGAAACCCGTCTTACCGTAGCCGACAATAGTGGCGCCAAGGAAGCACTGTGTATCCACGTGCTCGGCGGCACTGGTCGACGCTACGCTTCTGTAGGCGACATCATCGTCGTCTCTGTCAAGAGCGTCATTCCTTCCAGCGATGTGAAGAAAGGCACTGTGTCTAAGGCTGTAGTCGTACGTACTAAGAAGGAGATACGCCGCCCCGATGGCAGCTACATCCGCTTTGACGACAACGCTTGTGTGCTGCTCAACAACGCTGGTGAGCTCCGTGGCACCCGTATCTTCGGCCCCGTAGCCCGTGAGCTTCGTGCCACCAACATGAAGATTGTATCTCTGGCTCCAGAAGTACTCTAACCCCATCTCTAATCACACAACCTATCTCACTAAGAAATAATGAGCAAACTTCATATTAAAAAAGGCGATAATGTGTATGTGCTCGCAGGCGAAGACCGCGGTAAGACCGGTCGTGTCCTGAAGGTGCTCGCTGCCAAGCAGCGTGTCCTCGTGGAGGGCATCAACATTGTCACCAAAGCCACCAAGCCTAGCGCCAAGCATCCTCAGGGTGGCCTCGTGAAGATGGAAGCACCCATCCACATCTCAAACGTCAACCTCATCGACCCCAAGACCGGCAAGCCCACCCGCGTGGCTCTGCGTCGCGATGAGAATGGCAAACGTGTACGTATCGCTAAAAAGTCAGGAGAGGAGATAAAGTAATATGAGCACCCAGACAGTAAAGAAAGATTATACTGAGCGTATCGTACCCGCTCTTGAGAAGCAGTTTGGCTACACCACAGTGATGCAGGTGCCCCGTCTTGAGAAGATCGTCATCAACCAGGGTCTCGGTGAGGCCACACAGGACAAGAAGATCATCGAGACAGCCATCAACGAGCTGACGGCCATCACAGGCCAGAAGGCAGTCCCCACCCTTAGCCGCAAGGACATCTCCAACTTCAAGGTGCGCAAGAAGATGCCTATCGGTGTGCGCGTCACCCTCCGTCGCGAGAAGATGTACGAATTCCTCGAACGCCTGGTGCGCGTGGCTCTGCCTCGTATCCGCGACTTCAAGGGCATCGAGAGCAAGCTCGACGGCCGTGGCAACTACACCCTCGGCATCAACGAGCAGATCATCTTCCCCGAGATCAATATCGACAACATCTCCAAGCTCCTCGGCATGAACATCACCTTCGTCACCTCGGCACGCACCGATGAGGAGGGCTACGCTCTGCTTAAGGAATTTGGCCTCCCATTCAAGAACGCTAAAAAGTAAACACCTACACCTATGGCAAAAGAATCAATGAAGGCTCGCGAGGTGAAGCGCGCTAAGCTTGTGGCCAAATACGCTGCCAAGAAGGCAGCCCTTAAGGCTGAGGGCGACTACGAGGGCCTGCAGGCACTCCCCAAGAACGCTTCAATCGTCCGTCTCCACAACCGCTGCAAGATCACCGGTCGTCCCAAAGGATACATGCGTCAGTTTGGTCTGAGCCGTATCCAATTTCGCGAAATGGCATCGGCTGGTCTCATCCCCGGCGTAAAGAAAGCGAGCTGGTAATGAAAAATATCCCCCAAGAAGGAAAGTGAGTATTAAATATTGTTCGGAAACGCCGAATCAATTTAAACAATTAAAGTAATGACTGATCCAATAGCAGATTATCTTACAAGATTGAGAAACGCCATCAAGGCCAACCACCGCGTGGTCGAGGTGCCCGCCTCAAACTTGAAGAAGGAAATCACAAAGATTCTCTTTGAACAAGGCTATATCCTCAACTACAAGTTTGTAGAGGGAGAGAATCCCGCAGGAACCATCAAGATAGCCTTAAAATACGACCCAGTGGACAGAGTCAACGCCATCAAAGACCTTAAGCGCGTGTCTCGTCCCGGTCTCCGTCAGTATACCGGTTATAAGGATATGCCCCGTGTGCTCAACGGCCTCGGCATAGCAATCCTCTCCACCTCGCAGGGTGTAATGACCAACAAGAAGGCCCGCGAACTGAAGATCGGTGGTGAAGTGCTCTGTTACGTTTATTAATCATTTTGACAGCTAAGAATTATGTCTCGAATAGGTAAAGCTCCCATAGCAATCCCCGCCGGTGTGACTGTCACCGTCAAGGACAATGAAGTGACTGTCAAAGGTCCTAAGGGCACTCTCTCAGAGAAGATCAATCCCGACATCACCGTGAAGGTTGAGGATGGCCACATCTACGTGACCCGTCCCAGCGACGACCCCCAGCATCGTTCGATGCACGGGCTGTATCGCGCACTGATCCACAACATGGTGGTAGGCGTGTCTACCGGTTACCGCAAGGAAATGGAATTAGTAGGTGTGGGCTACCGTGCCACAGCCACCAACAACGTGCTTGAGTTGTCGCTCGGCTACTCCCACGCAATATATATCAAGCTGCCACCGGAGGTCAAGGTAGAAGCCAAGACCGAGCGCAACAAGAATCCTCTCATCATCCTTGAGAGCGACGACAAGCAGCTCCTCGGTCAAGTGTGTGCCAAGATACGTTCGCTCCGCAAGCCAGAGCCTTACAAGGGCAAGGGTATCAAGTTTGTCGGCGAAGAGATACGTCGCAAGAGCGGAAAGAGCGCCAGCGCTAAATAATATTAGTACACTTCTAATCTACTACAATTATGATCTCCAAGATAGACAGAAGAAACAAGATCAAGGCACGCATCCGTGGTCGCATCTCTGGGACAGCCCAGCGTCCTCGTATGACGGTGTTCCGCAGCAACAAGCAGATATACGTGCAGCTTATCGACGACCAGGCAGGGGCTACGTTGGTATCCTCCTCGTCGCGCGGCGTAGAGGGCGGCACAAAGTGTGAAATAGCAGCCAAGGTAGGACAGTCAGTTGCCAAGAAGGCGCTCGACGCTGGCATCACAGAGGTGGTGTTTGACCGCAACGGTTATCTCTTCCATGGCCGAGTAAAATCGCTTGCCGACGCTGCACGCGAAGGCGGTCTTAAATTTTAAACAACATGGCAAAGAGAAACAACAGAGTAAAATCTACCAACGATATTGAGTTGAAAGACCGCCTGGTGGCCATCAACCGTGTCACCAAGGTGACCAAGGGTGGTCGCACATTTACCTTCGCTGCTATAGTAGTGGTAGGTAACGAAGACGGCATCGTAGGTTGGGGCCTGGGCAAGGCCAATGAGGTGACCGCCGCCATCGCCAAGGGCGTAGAGGCAGCAAAGAAAAACCTCATCCGTGTCCCCGTCTACAAGGGCACCATCCCCCACGAGCAAGTGGCAAAGTTTGGCGGTTCGCGCATCATCCTCAAGCCTGCTTCCCATGGTACGGGCGTGAAGGCTGGTGGTGCTATGCGTGCCGTGCTTGAGAGCGTGGGCATCACCGACGTTCTTGCCAAGAGCAAGGGCTCGTCCAACCCCCACAACCTCGTCAAGGCCACCATCGCCGCTCTCGACGAGATGCGTTCGCCAGCCCAAGTGGCTCAGAACCGTGGCATTTCGGTAGAAAAAGTGTTTAACGGCTAATCGCCTCCAAACTTCACACTAAAATCATGGCACTCATCAAAATCACACAGATAAAGAGCCGCATCAAGGCCCCCGCAGTGCAGAAGCGCACACTGGACGCTCTTGGGCTCAAGAAAATGCATCATTCGGTGGTGAAGGAAGACACACCATCGGTGATGGGTATGGTAAACAAAGTACGTCATTTAGTAGAAGTGACCAACGCTTAACAGAAAAGTAACAGAAAGACATGGAACTAAATAATCTACGTCCCGCAGCTGGCAGCGTAACCCGCAAGACCCGTATCGGTCGTGGCGCCGGCTCTGGCAAGGGTGGCACTTCTACTCGTGGCCACAAGGGCGCCAAGTCGCGCTCAGGTTATAGCCGTAAGGTGGGTTTTGAAGGCGGTCAGATGCCACTGCAGCGCCGTCTGCCCAAGTTCGGCTTCAAAAATATCAATCGTGTTGAGTACAAAGCTATCAATATCAGCGCCCTCGAGGCTCTTGCTGAAGCCAAGAACCTTGAGAAGATCGGGCTTGAGGAGCTCCGCGCCGCTGGTTTCATCTCGCGTAAGCAGCTGGTGAAGATCCTTGCCAATGGCACCATCAGCCGCGCTCTCGCAGTAGAGGCCAACGCCTTCTCCAAGGCAGCCGAGAAAGCTATCGTTGAGGCAGGTGGCTCAATCACTAAAATCTAAACAGTAATGAGATTTGTCGATACATTAAAAAATATCTGGACAATCGAAGAACTGAGGAAGCGCATCCTCATAACACTCCTGTTGGTGCTCGTCTACCGACTCGGGTGTTATGTGGTGTTGCCCGGCATCAGTCCTGAAGACCTTGACGCCCTCTCTAAGTTTACCAACAAGAGCGGCCTCATGCAGCTTCTCGACATGTTCTCAGGCGGCGCCTTCTCTCAGGCTTCAATTTTCGCTCTCGGTATCATGCCCTACATCACGGCGTCGATCGTGATACAGCTCCTCGGCATGGTGCTTCCTTCCTTCCAGAAGATGCAGCGCGAGGGTGAAAGCGGACGCCAGAAGCTCAATCAGTACACTCGCTATTTGACAGTGCTGATCCTGCTTCTCCAGGGTCCTGCTTACCTCGTCAACCTGCAGGTGCAGGTGAGCGCCGCCGGTGCCACCTCCACCATGGGCTTTTGGACTATCGTCTACCTGACAATCATCTTGGCTGCCGGCTCTATGTTTATCATGTGGCTTGGCGAGCGCATCACCGACCGTGGTATAGGTAATGGTATCTCCTTCATCATCTTGGTAGGTATCATTGCCCGTCTGCCGGGAGCGTTGTTCTACGAGTTCACCAGCCGTCTGCCGGGCTCTACGGGGTCGCAGGGTGGTCTTGTGATGTTTATCGTAGAGATTATCCTCCTGTTTGCAGTGACCGTAGGCGCCGTGCTGCTCGTTCAGGGCACACGCAAGGTGCCTGTGCAGTATGCCAAGCGCATAGTAGGCAATAAGCAGTATGGCGGTGCTCGCCAGTACATCCCCTTGAAGGTGAATGCCGCTGGTGTGATGCCCATCATCTTTGCCCAGGCCATCATGTTTATTCCTATCACTGTGGCCGGCTTCGGCTCTCAGGACCAAGGTAGCGGTTTCATCCACGCCTTCTCCGACATCAACGGCTTCTGGTACAATCTGGTCTACTTCTTGATGATCGTTGCCTTCACCTACTTCTATACAGCCATCACCGTGCGCCCCACCCAGATGGCAGAAGACATGAAGCGCAACAACGGCTTCATCCCCGGCGTTAAGCCCGGCAAGAAGACCGCCGAATACCTCGACTCGATCATGTCGCGCATCACGCTCCCCGGCTCAATCTTCCTGGGCATCGTGGCCATCCTGCCGGCATTTGCTCGCTTCTTCGGCATCAGCCAGAATTTTGCACAGTTCTTCGGAGGCACATCCTTGCTAATCCTCGTGGGTGTGGTGCTCGACACGCTGCAGCAGATCGAGAGCCACCTGATGATGCACCATTACGATGGTCTCATGAAGGAGGGTAAAATCAAGGGCCGCACGACCGGTAGCGCTTATTAATCACGGTTAATGACACTGACGGTCATCTCACAAAAACACGTTTTTTAGTCTCACTGATGATATATCTAAAGACACCGGAAGAAATCGAAAAGATGCGCACAGCATCGATGCTCACCAGCCGCACACTTGGCGAAATCGCCAAGTGGGTGGCACCGGGCATCACCACCAACCGCCTTGAGACGATAGCTCGCGAGTTTATCCACGACAATGGCGGCCACCCTTCTTGTCTCGGATATAACGGATTCCCGGCTGCCCTCTGCTACGAGGTCAACGAGATAGTGGTACACGGCTTTCCCTCCAACTACACCCTGCGCGAAGGCGACATCCTTGGCACCGACCTGGTGGTCGATGTCGATGGATATCATGGCGACAGCTGCTACACATTCGAAGTAGGGGAGGTGGCACCCGAGGTTCACGCCCTTCTGGTCACCACCAAAGAAGCCCTCTACAAAGGCATCGAAGCAGCCAAGGCTGGCAATCGCATTGGCGATATCTCCAACGCCGTCCAGACCTACTGCGAGAAGCGCGGCTACACCGTAGTGCGCGAGATGTGTGGCCACGGTATAGGGAAGAAGATGCACGAAGAGCCCGAGGTGCCCAACTACGGACGCCGAGGCTGCGGCCCGCTGATCAAAAACGGGATGTGCATCGCCATAGAGCCCATGATCAATCTTGGCAGCAAGAATGTGGTGTTTGAGCCCGACGGCTGGACGTGCCGCACACGCGACCGCCGCCCCTCGGCCCATTACGAACACACCTGCGCCATCATCGACGGCAAGGCTCAGCCCCTGACCACCTTCGAATTCATCAAGGAGGCCCTCGGTCAACGTTATATTTAGTCTTTTTTGATCTCTATTTTCAGCAACTCTAAACGACGGTTTTTAACAACTTTATGGCAAAACAAGCAGCAATCGAACTCGACGGCACCATCGTAGAAGCCCTCTCCAACGCAATGTTTCGCGTGGAGCTGGAGAACGGGCATGAAATCACAGCCCACATCTCAGGAAAGATGCGTATGCACTACATCAAGATCCTTCCTGGCGACAAGGTAAAGGTAGAGATGTCGCCCTACGACCTCTCGAAGGGACGCATCGCCTTCCGCTACAAGTAGGCGCCCACGGTTCATCCTCCCAACAATAAAACCAACAACAACACTTATACCATACTACAATGAAAGTAAGAGCTTCTGTAAAAAAGCGTACCCCCGACAGCAAGATCGTGCGTCGCAAAGGTCGCCTGTATGTTATAAATAAGAAAAATCCTAAGTACAAGCAGCGTCAAGGATAATTTTTTATTACTTTTGCAAAAAAATTAGTCAAAACAACATGGCAGTACGTATAGTGGGAGTTGACCTCCCCCAAAACAAAAGAGGTGAGATTGCCCTTACCTACATTTTCGGCATAGGCCGCAGCGCCGCCAACTCTATTCTGAGCAAGGCTGGTGTAGACAAGGACATCAAGGTACAAGACTGGACCGACGCCCAAGCAGCGCGCGTCCGTGAGGTAATCTCCGAGGACTGGAAAGTAGAAGGTGACCTCCGCAGCGAGATCCAGCTCAACATCAAGCGACTGATGGACATCGGTTGCTATCGTGGTATACGCCATCGTATTGGTCTGCCAGTACGTGGTCAGAGCACAAAGAACAACGCACGTACCCGCAAGGGCCGTAAGAAGACCGTTGCTAACAAGAAGAAAGCTACTAAATAACAACTTTATATGGCAAAAAAGACAGTCGCAACAAAGAAGAGAAACGTCAAGGTTGACGCCGCTGGCCAGCTCCACGTCCACTCTTCGTTCAACAACATTATTGTGTGCTTAGCCAACTCCGAGGGTCAAGTGATCTCTTGGTCGAGCGCTGGCAAGATGGGCTTCCGTGGCTCAAAGAAAAACACCCCCTACGCCGCCCAGATGGCAGCACAGGATTGTGCCAAGGTGGCCTACGACCTTGGTCTTCGCAAGGTGAAGGCCTACGTTAAGGGACCGGGCAAAGGCCGTGAGTCGGCCATCCGCACCGTCCACGGAGCAGGAATCGAAGTGACCGAGATTATCGACGTCACCCCACTTCCCCACAACGGATGTCGTCCACCGAAGCGTCGCCGCGTTTAATCCGCGGAGCTTCAAAGCGATAACGTAAACAGACACACATAATCAACATTTAAGCCCACGGCTTAGGAAGAAACGTCTCAATGTGAATAAGACCATATTTTTGAAGTCACCTCTCTATGGTCGCGGCTGCACTACGGATACTTTCCTCCAAGCTATAGCTCTTACTTCTTTCAAACACGAAAATTAAAAATGGCAAGATATACCGGCCCAAAATCTAAAATAGCTCGCAAGTTTGGCGAACCTATCTTTGGCGAAGACAAAGTCTTGGCTAAGAAAAACTTCCCCCCGGGCATGCACGGCGCCAACAAGCGTCGTAAGACCTCGGAATATGGTGTACAGCTGCGTGAGAAGCAGAAGGCCAAATACACCTACGGTGTGCTTGAGCGCCAGTTCCGCAACCTGTTTGACAAAGCAGCCGGCACAAAGGGTATCACCGGTGAGGTGCTCCTTCAGCTGCTTGAAAGCCGTCTCGACAACGTAGTGTATCGTCTCGGTATCGCTCCCTCGCGTGCAGCAGCACGTCAGTTGGTGCTCCACCGCCACGTGGTGGTGAATGGCGACGTAGTCAACATTCCCTCCTATCAGGTGAAGCCCGGCGAGGTAGTAGGCGTCCGTGAGAAGTCAAAGTCGCTTGAAGTGGTGGCCGATGCCCTTGCAGGGTTCAACCACAGCAAGTATCCTTGGCTGGAGTGGGACGAAAGCCTCAAGGCAGGCAAGTTTCTCCACCTCCCCGCTCGCGAAGATATCCCCGAAAACATCAAGGAGCAACTGATTGTCGAGTTGTATTCTAAGTAATCTTTTAAACACAGATCCAAAATGGCTATTTTAGCATTTCAGAAACCCGACAAGGTGTTGATGCTTGAAGCTGACAATCGCTTTGGGAAGTTTGAGTTCAAGCCTCTCGAGCCAGGCTATGGCATCACAATCGGCAATGCTCTCCGCCGTATCCTCTTGTCGTCGCTCGAGGGTTATGCTATCTCCTCGATCCGTATCGATGGGGTGAAGCATGAGTTTGACACCATCAAGGGTGTCAAGGAAGATGTGACCAACATCATCCTCAACCTCAAAAAGGTAGACCTGAAGCAGACAGTCGAAGACGCCGAGAACGAGAAGGTGACCCTCACCATCTCTGGCAAGGAAAACGATGGCGTGTTTAAGGCCGCCCAGCTCAACCAAGTCTTGAACGGATTTGAAGTCCTTAACCCGGACCTCGTCATATGTCATTTGGATCCAAGCGCAAGTTTCACCATCGACCTCACTATCAATAAGGGCCGTGGATGGGTACCCGCCGAAGAAAACCAGGACCCTGCAGCCGATGTCAACACCATCGCTATCGACT
>JAJBVL010000031.1 GCA_020859845.1 Bacteroidales bacterium | reverse complement strand
TCACCTGTCGCACGGCCTCCACCTTCTCCTGGTCGAGGTGAATGACGTTGAGCAGCGGGTTGTCATACTCGTCGATTATCACCACCGTCTGTTGGCCAGTGCGGTCGGCAGTAGTAGTTATAATTTCTTTTAGACGCGCGCCAAGTGCCCAACTTTCATTTCTTGGGAGGCCCAGCTCTTTTTCTATCCTTCCCAGCTCGTAGCTGATAGACTCCCTCAGCGTCTGCGGGTCCTGCGTCTTGATGCCTCCGAGGCTCAGGTGCACCACTGGGTGGGGCGTCCAGTCGGTGGCTAGGCGGTCCAAGGCCAGCCCCTTGAAGAGGTCGTGTCGTCCCTCGAAGTAGGCTCTCAGCGTGGAGCACAGCAGGCTCTTTCCGAAGCGCCGAGGACGACTCAGGAATATGTAGTTGGAGTCGGCGTTGATGAGGTTGAATATTACCTCCGTCTTGTCGATATACAAGAAACCACCTTCGCGAATCTTCTCGAAGGTCTGGATGCCTATCGGGTATTTCATTATCGGTTGTGCCATAAGCCTATTATCATGGGGTGAGAACTACTCTGTACGCAAAGTTAAGTAATAAATCTGAGAAACACAATCAGCGGGGCCGCGATTCACATCGCGGCCCCGCCTTACCTAAATTTATTTTCAATCTTTCTTAAGTCTTGCCATGATTAATAGCCAGGATTCTGCTGTTTCTCCAACTCCTTGTCTGCGCTAAGCGTTTCCTGGTCGATAGGCCACAACAGCATGTATTCTTGATCTGTGTCAAGCACCGGGGTTGTTGTGTCAATCTGGTTGTCTTCATCGAGTGCAAGAGTCCAAGTGTCAGACACTTCATTCCAATGATTGGTGTTAAACTTTGAACGGTCAACACCCCAACCGATGTTGCTCTCGGGGCAGAATACGAGGTGGTCGGTCTGGGCACCGCCCTTAACCGAAGTCAAGCGACGGAGATCCCACCAGCGCTGTCCTTCCTGATAGAACTCTTTGTCCTTCTCATGGAGGATGGCCGATTCATTCTCGCGGAAAGTGCCGGCGGTGTAGCCATACTTAGCAGCGTCCCAGTTATCGCCATAGGCGCGTTGACGTATCTTGTTGATATACTCTGCGCAGAGAGCATAGTCACCTTGATAGTTGGCGATTTCAGCAAGATAAGTGTAGACGAGGGCCAAACGGTAGATAGGCATGTTGTTGCCGCCAACTATCTGGCTTGTGGAATTGTTCTGACCAGCGAACTTGTATACGTAGCAACCTGCCATTGTAGCTGTATCTGTGTCGTAGCCATCGATATAGTTTAGATCGTCATCATCGGGAGCTACTAGATAAACGCGAAGCAGATAAGCGTCGCGGCAGTCTTCGCGGTCAAACTGGTAAGCAAACGCGTTCTTTACCTGATTACGGTTTACGAAATTGGGGGCATAGGTGAAGAACATTGTAGGCTCAAAGTTTTGATTGTAACCTAAACGTACCACCTTATCAGAGTAAGGGAACTGGTTTTCTACCCCAGGATTTACATTTTCGGCGTAGCCACGAGCAATCCAATACTTGCCCTTACCAAGACCTGTGGTGGTAGAGAAGAGCTGATACCACGGATAGCCATAGGTAGTCTCGTTGTAGTCGTAATACATCGAGAAAATTGCCTCTTTACAGCTACGGTTGCTGGCGCTCCAGATGTCATAGTAGTTGTCTTCGAGAGCGAAGCCATAGTTGTTGAGCACGTTGGTGAAGTAGCTCTTTGCAGTGGCAACGTCGCTGTCGGCGTTGGTATTGCAATTGTAGTCGTCGCACGACACTTTTGCGCTCCAGAGGTAAACCTCTCCAGCGAGCATCTCCGTTGCAGCCTTGCTCCAGTAGATTGTCCCATTGTAGGCACCGTAATCGTAGCTTTCAATAGCGTTGATATCGCCAGAAGCAAAGTAGCTCAATGATGTTGCGATATCACTCTTGATTTGCTCAAGAATAACTGAGGCCGAAGAACGTCCCATATAGAGGGTCGAAACATCATAATTGCCAAGGATTACATCTGCATCCAGACGCAAAGGACATGGTCCCCACATCTTATAGATTTGGAAGAACGAGTAGGCGCGCAGACCATAGATGATACCCTTCATGTAGTTGATAGCGCTTTCATCAAATATGTCGGCTTTCTCCTCAGCGTAGTATAGGAAAGTATTACAGTTGGAGATTAAGCCATAATAGTTGCCAAAGTTTGAGAACTGATAGTTAGCAGCCGAATACTGATTTTTTACTACAGTGGCATTGGTGAGCGAAGAACCATCGAGATAGTTGTCAAACTCATAGGCACCGGCGCGAAGCTCGCCAGCATAGAACAAGATGTTCTCTGCATAGTTGCCACGGAACTGATTCATAAGGGCTGTTACATTGCCCTCGAAGTCAGTCTGGGTTTTCCAGAAACTCTCGGCTGTATACCAGTCGCGAGGGGTCAGATCCAGATCGTCGGCACAGGAAGAGGTGATAAGACCTCCACCAACGAGTGTCGTAGCAACAAGGATATTGAATAGTTTGTTAGTTTTCATTTTTGTTAGATATGTTTAGGGGTTAGAAGGTCACGTTGAGGCCGAAGAGAAGGGTACGTGGCAGATTGTAGGTACCGCCCCAGCCCGATGTCCAACCACTGGTGTAGGTGGTGTTGTCAGGAAGTGGGTTGGTACAGCTCTTGATATAGCCGAGGTTCTGGCCAGTAACGGATACTGTCAAGCCCTTGCAGTAGAACTTGTTGCAGATTGCCTGAGGCAGAGTGTAGCTGAGCTGGAGCTCGCGGCAAGCGAGGTAAGAACCGTTCTGAGCAAGGATATCGCTGGTACGTGTCCAGTGGTCGGTTCCAAGCTGCGATGCCCAAGTATAGCGAGGCCACTTTGCGCCTGGGTTGTCTGCTGTCCAAGTGTCAAAGATCTGGCTTGGGAAGCTATATCCACCTTGTGCACAGCCCATCCACCATCCGAAAGGACCATCGTAAACGGTGAAGTCGAAGCCCATGTCAAAACGAGCGTAGAGCGAGATGCCCTTCCAAGAGAGCGTCGTGTGGAAACCACCATTCCAGTGAGCCAAGCGGTTGCCGAGGTCATATTGGTCGTAGGTGTCAATCATGTTGTCGCCGTTGCGGTCACACCATGCAACGTCGCCAGGCTGGAGCTGAACAGCACCCGAAGCGAGGCCAAGTTTTTCAAGACGAGCTAGACCGGCTTCGGTAGCGTAAAGGTTCACGCCACCCGAACCAGCGATGTCGATATAGTCGCCCAAAGCGTCAACATCGGCTTGGCTGCGAAGTATCTTGCTCTTCTTGTAGCCAATCAGGTGATAAGGCTCTTGACCTTCTTGGTAACCACCAATGTAAGTGTAGGCTTGTTTGCCATCTTCATCCAGTTTGGTGCCATCGTATACTTGAGTAGCGCTTTGACGGTTGTTGGGGAGGTCATTGTTGGGGAGGTCAACCACTACGTTCTTGTTGTAGGTGATGTTGGCACCGAGACTCCAAGTAAAGTCGCGGGTACGAATAAGAGTGGCAGTTACGTCAAGCTCCAAACCCTGGTTGCGGAGGCTACCGTTGTTGGTGGTAACGGTGGAGAAACCAGTAGTCTTCGGCAGGTCGAGCGAAGCATACTTGTCCATTGTGAGACGATTGTAGTAGGTAGCGTTGAGCTGGATGCGATCCTGGAGGAAACCGAGGTCGACACCTACTTCAAACGTGCGGGTCTTTTCCCATTTCAGGTCGGGATTGGGAAGGTCGGAAATACGATAGCCATACTCGCTATTATATCTAAATGCTGAGTAAACACCCTGGAGGTTATAGTAGCCAATAGTATTGGTGTTAACCACACCGTTCAAACCGAAGCTGGCACGCAGCTTGGCATAGTTGATGAATGCAAGGTGCTGATTCTCGCGCCAGAAGTTCTCGCGCGACATTGTCCATCCTGCGGATACGCCGGGGAAGAAGCCCCAACGGTTGTTCAACAGACGCGAGTAACCGTCGTCGCGGAACGTAGCTGCAATGTGATACTTGCTGTCGTAGTTGTACTCGAAACGACCCATGTAGGAAAGGATAGCCTCTTCATACTCGAAGGAGTCAATAGAGCGAACATCAGCCTCTGAAGAGGTAAGAGCGAGGTCGGGGAAATCGCCAGTAGGAGCTCCGTAACCAGATGCGCTGAAGCCACGATAACGACGCTTGTAGTACTCCATACCGAGCATGGCGTTCACGTCGTGCTTCTCGTTGAAAGTATTGCTGTAGGTAGCGACGATGTTGTAGGTCTGGTCGAAATAGCGATAGAAAGATGCCGATGAGCTGTAGTTGCTATTAGTAGCACCCCAAACACTAGTAACGTATTCGTGGTTGAATGCTTCGTCAACCTCTTCGTTGTAGTACCATGACATTGTACCCTTCACAGTCACTCCCTTATAAGGTTTGATGATAAGAGACTGTGTCATCTGGAATTTGTCGCTCTGATAGTCGCGGTCAAATGCGTCGGGTTGGAACTTGAGGTTCGTACCATTGTTACCATAGAGCTGGTTGCCCTCCTCATCCTGATAACGGATTACAGGAGGCATGGACATAATACGTCCGAAGAACAATTCTGACGAAGCCTCTGGAGGATTATTCTCCCAATTGGCGCGGGTATAGGTGAAGTTGCTCTGAGCCTCGAGCCAAGGAGCTATCTTGTAGCTGCCAGTGAAGGCAAAGTTGTAGCGTTTGTAGAAAGTACCCGAGAAAGCACCATCTGCATCGTAGTAACCGAGCGATGCATAATACTGGCCTTGGTCGTTACCGCCGGTGAAGCTCAGGTTGTAGTTCTGAGAGTGAGCGGGGGTCTGGAGGTTGTAGTCCAGGGGTGAGGTCTCCTTAAAGAGGATAGTCTTGGAGGCATCCAATGGGTCAACCATCGTCTTCCAACCGTAGTTGGAGACATAGTGGGCATTATCGTCGGTGAGGGTCATCACGTTCCAGTAGGTGCCTTGTCCAACTGTGGTAGAGCCCGTGGCAGCGGCAGTACCGCCAGTGTTGGCGCCGCTAAGGTTGGAGATGTTGGCCCATGAAGAGTTGGCGTAGCCTGTGCGATACCAATAGAGGAAGTCTTCGGCGCCTACCCAGTCGTAGCCCGTGTCGGTGTACCAGCTCATACCATATTTCACATCAAGGTTGATGGAGGCTGAACCCTTCTTGCCTTGCTTTGTTGTGATAAGGATTACACCGTTGGCAGCACGAGCACCATAGAGGGCGGTTGCACCGGCATCCTTCAGAATCTGCATGTCGCCGATGTCGTTGGGGTTGATGTCGGCCATGCTGGAACGGATCTGGCCATCCACTACTACGAGAGGATCACCCGAACCATCGAAGTTTGTACCACCGCGGATTACGATTGAAGGAGTAGCGGAAGGATCACCCGAAGTCACCTTCACCTTAACACCGGCAACAGCACCAGCAAGAGCCTGTGCAGGGTTGGCGTGAGAACCGACGGTGAGGGTCTCCTCGCTTACTTTTGCGATAGAGTTGGTCACGTTGGCACGCTTCTGTTGGATGCCATAACCCATCACTACCACCTCTTCGAGGGTATGGCTATCCTCCTGGAGGGTAATCGTAACAGGCTTGCCACTCCATGTGACGGTGGCAGGATTGTAGCCAATGTAGTTTACTTGAAGTTGAGCGCCAACTTTCACACCCTTCAGGGTGAAACGGCCCTCAAGGTCGGTAGCGCCAGCGATTGACGTTCCGACAACGCGCACTGTAGCGCCAATCAGGGGTTCGCCGGTCTCGTCAACGACCTCGCCAGTACATTCGCTGG
>JAJBVL010000094.1 GCA_020859845.1 Bacteroidales bacterium | reverse complement strand
GCTTACTTTATAATATACAATTGGGACTACAAAAATATTCAAAATTGTTGAAGTAAGCAAACCTCCTAAGATGACTAATGCAAGCGGAGCCTGCACCTCGTTGCCAGGCTGGTCGCCTCTCACTACGAGAGGGATTAGAGCCAGGGCAGAGCTCAGAGCGGTCATGATAATAGGACTGAGACGATCGCCCGAGCCACGGAAAATACGCTCTTTAAGTCGGATATTTTCGCGAGTCAAGGCTTTGTATCTCGACATGAGAAGCATGCCATTTCGAGTGGTGATGCCAATCAAGGCTATAAAACCTATTATAGCAGGTATGTTGAGTTGCTTTGTTGTGAGCCATAATATAATGACCCCTCCAATGGCAGCCAAGGGCATATTTAGAAGGATGATAAGTGGCTGAGCCACGTTTTTATATTCGCTATACAATAGTAATAAGATAAGGAAGACAGCGCCTATGGTTGCCCATGCGAGAGTACGCGAAGCTTTTGCTTCGCTCTCAAATTGTCCTCCATACTCTATGTAATAACCTTGAGGGAGGGCTATCTCATGACCGATTGCCTTGCGAAGAGACGCCACTACACCACGAAGGTCGGAATGGTCTACGTTGGCCGACACCACAATTCTTCTTGAGGAGTTCTCGCGATTGATAGTGTTGGGGCCTTCAGAGAATATGATTTCTGCTATCTGGTCGAGGGCCACTTGCCCTACAGGTGTATCTACCATGGTCTTGGCTATGGCCTCGGGAGAAGAGAGGGCCGAGGACGGCAATCGGAGAGTGATATCAAAAGGCTGACCATGCTCAATCACTTGGCCCACTATTTCTCCTCCCAGAAGACGTATGGAGGCGGCCAATTGAGGGTAAGTGACTCCATATCGAGCCATCATGTGGGGCCGTGGACGTATGGCGAGTTGGGGCCTTAGGATAAGAGGCTCTACGTTGACATCCACCAGTGCCTCCTGGCGCTTCATTAACTCGCCAACTCTACACCCCAGAGCGTAGAGTTGGGAAAGATCGTCGCCAAAAATCTTGACAGCAACCTGAGCTTCGGTGCCTGATAGCATAGCGTCTATGCGGTGGGAAATAGGCTGGCCAATCTCTACTACGGCTCCTGGTATTACTGACAGTCGCTGACGCAGGTCGGCCACCATCTCTTGTCGGCTACGGCCTTTTAGCACGTAAGGCACTTCAAGTTCGCTGACATTGGAGCCCAAGGAGTGTTCGTCCATTTCGGCTCTGCCGGTCTTTCGAGCCACAGTGGTTACCTCCTCCACGCCAAGAATAATCTTCTCGGCCTCGCGTCCTAAGCAATTGCTATCCTCGAAGGTGATGCCTGGCAGAGTGGAGATATTGACAGTCAATGAGCCTTCATTGAAGGGGGGTAAGAAACTGCGCCCGAGGGTGAAGAAAAGACCTACGGCTACCAAGAATAGACCACCTATAGATAAAAGAATGGCATTCTGGTGGGCGAAGGCGATGCTCAGCCAACGTTCATAATGACGTCGGATCCACACAGCAATCGGAGCATCCTTGGAGAGGACTTTGCCGTCTTTAGGCCCTAAAAGGTAGTATGAGAGGACGGGAGTAAGGGTGAGGGCCACTATTGTGGAGGCCGCTAAAGCTACAATGAAAGAAATGCCCAGTGGTATCAATAACCGTCCTTCAATGCCATGCAAGAAGAATAGGGGGAGAAAGCTGGCAATGATAATAAGGGATGAGTTGAGGATGGGAAGACGCACCTCGCTTGACGCTTCATATACCACCTTGGCTGTAGAGACCCTCCTCTCTTGGGGCAAGCGTGCATTCTCACGTAGCCGTCGATACACATTCTCCACATCGACAATAGCATCATCGACGAGCGAGCCTATGGCTATAGCAATACCTCCCAAACTCATAGTGTTGATGGTAAGACCGAGAAGATGGAGGATAATGACGGTGACGATTATTGACAATGGTAGGGCTATAAGAGAGATGAGGGTGGTGCGCAGATTCATCAAGAAGAAAAAGAGGACTACGATGACGAAAATAGCTCCCTCGAAAAGCGAGGTCTGGAGATTGGAGACGGAGCGCTGGATGAAGTCGGCTTGACGAAAGATGTCAGTGGAGATCTTTACATCTTGAGGAAGCGCCGTGGAAAGACGTCCTAATGTCTCGTCAATCTCTTCCGAAAGAGTGAGAGTAGAGGCTGATGGTTGCTTGGTGATAGTGATTAATACTGCTTCTTGAGCTCGGAGGGAGGCACTACCTATTTTGGGCTGCTTGGCGTCTTTTCTTACCGATGCGATATCAGCCAAAACTACCGGTGCAGAAGATGAGGCTGCAATCACAGCCTGCGTCAACACCTGAGGTGAAGAAGAAGAAAACGCTCCCTTTACCAGATATTCATTCCCATAAGCGTTGACTACACCCCCAGCCACATTGCTGGTAAAAGACTGAAGCGATTCACGGACATCGTCGGTCGTCACTCCGAGATGGTGCATAGCCGCCGGGTCGAGCGTCACTTGATATTCCTCCACTTCGCCTCCAATGACCGATACTTGAGCCACCCCTCCCACCGACAACAGGCGTGGCTTGATCTGGCGCTCGGCCAACGTTCGCAATTGGCCCAAGGAAAGGGAGTCGGAGGTTAGGCCTATAATCATGATTTCGCCTAGGATAGAAGTCTGAGGACCCAGCAAAGGCCTACTCACTTCAGGAGGCAATTGACCTTCGAGCGCAGAGAGGCGCTCGCTAATGGTCTGTCGAGCATGAAACTCATCCATTCCCCAGTCAAACTCTGCCCAGACCACCGAAAACCCATTATAGGACGAAGAACGCACACGGCGCAATCCATTGGCGCCATTGATGGCTGTCTCTATGGGGTAGGTAAGGGAGGTCTCAACATCCTCTGGGGTCATGCCTGGAGCTTCTGTCATCACTACTACAGTAGGGGCGTTGAGGTCAGGAAAAATGTCTACGTCGGTATTGAGAAGGGTGAAACATCCCCAAAGGAGAATAGCCCCAGCAATTATCAATACCATCAGTCTATTTTCCAGCGAAAGGCGTATAATACGGTTGAGCATGGTTGAAATATGGCGAACGGGGATTAATGGGAATGTGAATGGGCTTGTGGGGCCAAAGAAGAAGTCTCAGCCAGACGCAGGATAGGGGCTCCAGCCACTACCATCTCGCGCCCAAGAAGGTTGGGTGATAGTACCTCTACCAACACGTCGTCAGAGGCTCCGATTGTGACTTGATGTTTTATATAGCCATGGTCGTCGACTTTCTCGTAGACAAACATCGCTCCCTGGCTTTCAACAAAAGCAGAGCGGGGTAGGGCCACCACTCCATCGCGGGGGGAACCCAAAAGCATCACTTCCACAAAGCTTCCCGCATAAAGCGAACCATCGTTGATGAGCGAGATGTAAAGAGGGAGAAATCCCGTGGTATTTGGCGTTGTCCCCAAGGCTCCGGTTCGCATCTGTCCACCCATATCTTCTATGGATTTCCAGCCAGTAGGGTCAGGAATGCGTAGCGAGGCCGACTTGAGGGTAGGGAGGAGATTCTGAAAACGCTGAGGCACATCTACACGAAGAGACACCTTGGCATTGTCGGAGACAACGGCGATAGGTTGGCCTGCAGTGACATATTCGCCATTGGTGACATAGAGTTGGGAGAGTGTGCCCGATAGTGAACTTCTGACAGCCGACGATGCGTGTAGTGGGCTATAGGCAGCTTTTGCTTGAGCTAACGCTCCTTCAGCACTCTCCAGCTCGCGTCGTGTGGCCAACCCTTCAGCCACCAACGGACGCAGACGGTCCACCTCGCGCTGCGCCGCTTCCAGCGCTGCTTTTGCCATAGCATTTTGATCGCCACCGGCCACAGCCACAGGATCTATAGTGGCCAGCGTGGCTCCTGCGCTTATGGAAGCGCCGAGCGAGGGAGATCCATTAAATTTCACCACCCCAGTTGTGGGAGCAACGAGCGTTGCCACTTGTCCAGAAGATGTAACAACCTCGCCCGATGCCAAGAAAGATTCTCTTATCGTGGTGGGTTCGATTACCTTGGTCTCCACTCCGAAACGCTCTGCTTGGGATGGATTTAATATGATCTCCTCGCCAAAAGAAGTGGCAACCCCTTCGTCGGCGTTGTGTAGCGAGTGGCTTTGCTCCTCTGATGTTTCATCATGGTCATGCGAGGCGTGGCTACACCCTATTATACATAAGGCTATTAATAATATATATGATTGACTGACTATTTTTGACATAAACAATTGTATATCAAGATGCTAAGCATCATTGTCGAGAGAGAGACGACGCTTAGGCATCCTCAAGTATTAATAAGGAATGAAGATGGGGATAAGGAAACGACCTTGAGGTAATAGTGGCCGCTAAAGCTGAGTTAATTAGCAGTAGGGAGGGCCTCTAAGCACACGTCCTTCGAGGCTAACTAATTGAAGGATTGAGGGTTGGAGAAGCGGGATAAAGCCTATATTATAAGAGTTGTGGCTCTGGAAATAGGTATAAGAGGCTAGAAAAGCCACATCCTTCATCACGGAAGGATTGTGGATTAAATGGTCATTTAGGTCAAAGAAGGCTAACTGGATGACACATTCCTCGGAATGACACTCATGGCAATGATGAGGATGAGTGTCGGCCACCACCACAGAGCCATCGCAATCGTGATGGTGGTATTGAACTACGGTAGCGATTATGAAGCAGTTAATCACCAATAGGCTTAGCATCGGTAGGTGCTTAAGCATGCGCCTCAGAGACGGATGCCAAGTCAAGATGCCACGACGGGATAAGGTGATGAGTGAGCGTAGATTCATAATGCAAAGTTAATACCGAATTGCTGCAAGTCAGTTGCAAAATAAGGATAATGTGCTCAAAAAATGCATAATTTTGTAAGGAGGGTTTTTGGACATAATCACTATTATGTTAAATAGTGTGTGCGGAAATGGAGGAGGAGGAACGTGGTATCCTCCCCCTCTCTGAACTACCATGAGTTCAAGCCGATTTAGTGATGTCGTTCTTCACATACTGACGGATCATTACGTAAAGCAATGCTTGCAAAGGAGAGAGCGCCTTCCAGGGCTCCTCCTGGTGGAACACAAACTCGTCGAATAGAGCTTGAGTTATAGCTCCACCATCTTGTGGCGATAAATGGTTGATTATATCGGCCACACGGGCTGAAATGACAATTGCGTTTTTCACAACTATAAAAATTTTGGTGGGAAATATGGGAATCTCAACGATGCAAAGTTAAAACAACAGGTGGGCAATAAACGCGCACATGAGTGTTAAAGAAAGCTGACGGAATAGGTTGGTGGGTCAGGTTCCAGAGAAATGCTATGTATAAGAAAAGGAAATATCCAAATAAAGTTTTCAACATTTTTAGTGGAAATGAAGGCGAAAATGATGTTAAAAATGCAAATTATTAACTTAAGAAGTTAAATCTCACACATTTGCAGAGATTTTCCTAATGTTTATAAAATCCAAAATGGGGGTTACAATTGTTATACAAATAATCCTGGAGAGGATAAAAGCCATAAATTCAGACATTTTTGATTTGCAACTCTAATTTGTAATTGCAACGTGGTGAATTTACTTAGATAAACAATCAATTTGCAAACGATGTGTTTGCAAAGGAAAAGAGATTGAAAACTCACAAATGCAAAAGCAAATTCACAAATACGACTTAGTAAATTCAAGAAATCAAAAGTCAGAATGTGGGAATGAGAAGAGCAACGAGGTTTGCAAAAGGGTTTGCAAAAGGTCATAAAAAGTGATTAACATTGCTTTGATTGATATATAGTAATTTAATAATCAGAAAAATAAAAG
>JAJBVL010000035.1 GCA_020859845.1 Bacteroidales bacterium | reverse complement strand
GTTGAGTTGAGGCTCTACGCGATAAATATTGCGTAAAAAGTGACAAAAGTCATAGAAAATATATTACCTATGCGATAAAAATTGCAATATGGCGGTAAGAGATTGGATAAACGAGCAACAAAAGCTTGGGATATACACCTTCTCCCATAACCAGTTGAAGGATGTCTTCCCTACAATAAGCCCGCGTACTATCACCAACGAGCTCTATACACTTGTTGGGAAAGGGCTTATCATGTCTCCTTATCGAGGCTTTTATTCTGTAATCCCTCCTCAATATCAACTAAGAGGTGGAGTACCTCCAGTTTTTTATGTAGATCAGTTGATGGAGTTCGTAGGGCGCCCTTATTACATCTCTCTTCTTAGTGCTGCGGAGATGCATGGAGCCGCCCATCAGCGTCCCCAGAGAATGCAGGTGATAGCAGAGCTTCCACGTCTCAATATCTTTGCTACAAAAAATCCATACTTGCAAGTGACTTACAGAAAAGAAATCCCCGAATCCCTAGTTTGGACTAGAAACTCTGAAATAGACACCATTAGGTATTCGAGTCCTGAGTTAACTGCGATTGATTTAGTTCAGTTCGAACACGTGTGTGGAGGATTGTCAAATGTTGCCACAGTTTTGGCAGAACTCATAGAATTCATTGATTTCAATAGAGGATTTTCTGCCGTCTGCACCCTAGCCACCACCGTCACTTTTCAACGTCTCGGTTATCTACTTTATGTGGTATTGGCTGAGAGAGAACAAGCTAGTATCCTTTGGAATAACCTTAAAAAGGCAAATATAGATATGCGCAGAACTTGTCTTAGTCCACGGGCAAATCTCTCACAAGCTGACGTCAACAAAAAGTGGAAAATCATAGTAAACCAAGAACTACAAATAGATGATTTATGATACCTAGAAAATCTATAATTGAGTGGAGCGCTATAGCTCCATGGAAATCCAATCTCCATGTAGAGCAGGATTTGCTTATTTCTCGCTCTTTAGTTGCTATATTTAGTGACCAGTTCCTTGCGGATAATCTTGCATTTCGAGGTGGGACTTCCCTTCATAAACTCTTTCTTTCAATCCCCACATGGCCTATCCCATAGTAAAAGAAAAATTAATAGATAGACTTAAGAGGTCAAAGTAGAAGCTGGCTTGACATAGGAAAAGAAGGACTTCTTATCGGCTTCTGTGGGAATGCTCCAGATTAGCGGCGGCGGAGGATGAGGTAGAGGGGTTCGAAGGTGAGGCGGCGAAGGCCTGAACTGGCTATGCGGAGGGCATCGGCGCGGGAAGTTGATGTGCCATTGACGCCAGTTTTCTTGATATGGCTCAGTAGCTCTTGGGTGGAGGAGAAGCAGAGGGTGTATTGTTCGTCGTCGGTGGCTATGGCTTCCAGCTCGGTGGGGAGCATCTCCAGAATTTTGTCGAGTGTTGGATACGGGGATGGTAGGGCGGGGGAGAGGATGTCGCGTATCTCATGAAAGGTGGAGGGTCCAAAGGTGGAGACCACCACCAAGCCTTGACTGCGCAGCGTACGCGCTGCCTCGCGCCAAAAACGGCGCAGTGAGTTGAACCACTGTATGGAAGATGTGCTGACAATGGCATCAAGGCTCGCTGATGGGAGGGCCTGAATGGCCAGCTCGGCATCACAGCGCCGATGAAGGCCTGGAAGCTCTGCCGGCAACTCTATAAGATCCCAAAGCTCCAGCTCCTGAGGATCGAAGATGTCGACGTAGAGGCGCGTGAAGAGGCCCGTGCCTGCCCCTATCTCTATCATACGCTCTATAGGCACTGAGCGCACACGGCGCCACATCTGTAGGAGATGTCGCGCAGCATCGAGCTGCACCCTGGCTTCGCGTTCGTAGGTAGCTACGGCTCTGCTGAAGCGATGGCCCACACGCTCCTTGTCGACAAGCAGCGCATTGAGCAGCTCAGAAAGGGGGAGCCAGTGGGGGCCTTCAACCTCGTGGAGCCTCGGATGGTCAGCCCATGCTCGGCGCTGTGAGGCAGCAGGGATGATGAGGTCGGAGGAGGCAATTACGACTGTGTCCCACCACGATGGATCGCCGCTCCCAGTCGTGGCATAGGCGTTGGCGATAGCACTTAGCTCATCGCGAAGACTCTCGATAGAGCGCTCCGGGTGGTGGGCAGCCCAAGCTTTATAGGCTGCGGTTCCCCCAAGCATCCTGCGATTAAATTTGAGCAAAGTAGCTTCGTTGAGCCCAGCAAGGGTAGCCGAGAATATCTCTGGCGCTATACCTCGCTCAGCATCGATAGGCCATGGCGTGCCGTTGATGGCTATGCGTGCCGTGACGGGAAGTCCTTGGCCATAAAGGCACATCCATCGCCAACCCATATAGACGCCGTATGACCACCCCACGACGCATATTTCTTTGAAGGCTTGGAGCACATCAGGAGGCAAAGCATCGTCTGTGTAGTCCCACACAATCATCGTAGTGTAGCCCTCGCGCTGCAAGCCCACGAAAGGCTTCTCGTCCATCCCCCATCCGGCAAAGATGAGGAGCAAGCGGGGCGTGGGTTCTGTGCTCAGGACGGCATATTTCATCGGCTGATGATATCGATGGTGGCAGTGATGAGATGGCGCAGTTGAGCATCGGTGATAGGGTAAGGAGGCATTATGTAGACGTTGCGCCCGAAGGGACGCACCCACACTCCGCGCTCTACACACTCCTTCTGAAACTCCCCAACGTTGACCGACTCCTTCATCTCTATTACTCCGATAGAGCCAAGCACGCGCACCTCGGCTACCTGCTCTAGAGCCTTTGCGGGCTCCATCAGCTGGTGGATGGTGGTCTCAAGATGGCGTAGTCGGCCAGCCATGTCTTGGCTCTGAAGGAGCTTGAGCGAGGCAATGGCAATGGTGCAGGCCAGTGGATTGGCCATAAACGTAGGCCCATGCATCAACACTCCAGCCTCGCCGCGCGAGATGGTGTCGGCCACCTCTTGGGTAGTGAGCACGGCGCTCATCGTCAAGTAGCCAGCCGTCAGGCCTTTGCCAATAGTCATAATATCAGGCTCTACACCAGCGTGTTCCCATGCAAACATACGGCCTGAGCGCCAGAAGCCTGTGGCTATCTCGTCAAAGATGAGGTAAAGCCCATACTCGTCGCAGAGGCGACGAGCCTCGACGAGATACTGAGGATGATAAAAGCGCATGCCTCCAGCGCCTTGCACCACTGGCTCCAATATTAGCGCAGCTATATCCTCATGATGCTCTCGAATCACTGCCTCCAACTCCTCAATGGCCGAGGGGTCCCACTCCTCGCCATACTTCACGCGAGGAGGCTCCACGAAGTAGCGCACGGGGAGCGACGTGCCAAAGGCGGTGTGCATCCCAGTGACGGGGTCGCAGACACTCATAGCGTTCCACGTGTCGCCATGATAGCCACGGCGAGGGGTGACGAAGTTGGTCTTGCGATGACTCCCAGAGCGGCTGATAGCTGCCTGAATAGCCATCTTCATCGCCACTTCGACGGCCACAGAGCCTGAGTCGGCGTAGAAGATGTTGTGCATCGATGGCGGCGCTACTTCGAGGAGCATCTTGCCAAGCTCGATGGCTGGCTCGTGAGTGAGACCGCCAAACATCACATGGCTCATCTTTGCCAGCTGTCGAGTGATGGCCTCGTTGATGGCTGGATGGTTGTAGCCGTGGATTACGGCCCACCACGACGACATGCCGTCGATAAGCCGGCGCCCATCGGCAAGCACCAGTTCGCAGCCCTCGGCGCGCTCCACCTTGTAGGTGGGTAGAGGATTGATGGTGGAGGTATAGGGATGCCATAGATGCTCACGGTCCCAGGGGTCGTGAAGTAGGTCTTGTAGGGAAGAGTCGGGAGATATATCAGAGGCCATTGAGCTTGCTGAAAAGAAATGTAATAATGGCTGCAAAATTACTAAAAATCCATCCCATAACCAAACGCGAGGCCACATCTCAAATTGAAGTGGCCTCGCGATTGAAAATTGGGAATAGATGTAGGCTTATTTGCCCAGGCTCATGCGCCATTTGCCATCGGAGCCTTTGATTACTTTTTGAGTCTGTTCTTGGACGGTGCCACCGTAAGTGGTAATTTCGTAGGTGACAGTAGCTGTGTTGCCGCTGGGAGCTATCTCCTCTGAGAGGATTTTCCACGACTTGATGACGTCTTCATCTTTTTGCTTTTTCCCTTTTTCAGCGAAGAGCGCCTCATACTGTGCTTGAGTCTCAGGGCTAAGGGCCTCTCCGTCGCGGCCGCAAACCAGGCTGACAAACTCTTTGTAATTGCCATTCTTAAAGGCTTTAAGCGATTGTTCGACGACACCCGAAGGGGTGTTGCTTGAGCCGCAACTGGTCACGATGAGTGTGAGCAGCATGGCGAGGGAGATAATGATGCGATGGTTCATAGGGGTTGTTGTGGGTTGTTAGGGTTAATGATGTTGTTGCTAAGGGGGCAAGGCTGTGAAACAGCCTCGCACAGTGGCAGGCTCTGGTGTCAGAAGGAGAGGAGGTGGCGCAGGTGGGAGGAGGAAATGATGTCGGATGGGAACATGCAGCTGACTTCTCCTATGCCAGGGGCTTTGAGCCTTTGATGGCGTCCTTCCGAGAGGCTGATGCCAGCTGCTCGGAGATAGGCTAGTTCTACCAGTTGGCAGCAATAGAGGACGGTGGTGTCGGAGTCGTTGTAGCAGTAATCGAAGGGCACTCGCTTATAATACCACCGTAGAGCCTGCTGGGCTGCTCGCTTGGCCACTATGCTGTCAGGGTAACGCCATGCTGCGCCTATGGCTGCCCGCTCCGATGAAAAGAAATACTCTGGAGGATCGCAGCGCACAGGGTCGATGAGGGAATCGGTGCTCTCACCTTCATTGCTTTCGCCGGGTACAGCATGAACTATCCTTAAACCGCCTTCGGGGGAGCGAGCCACTATGCCTATGTGGGAGTAGAGCCCCGTTGAGTCAAGTTCACACACCACACGGCTTTTCAGACCCATGCCGCGTCGAGCCACCACGTCGCCTTCGCGGAGCTCCACGCCAGCGGGGAGTATCGAATGGCCATCCTTGCCTCCGCATGATATGACCATCAATGCTGCTATGGCTACAATTAGCAGGCTTAGGGTGTTCATCTGGTTTACCATATAGCAAAATTACAAAAATTCTCTTAACAGGGACTTCCACTTCACAAAAGATATAAGATGAAAAATATAGTTGAAGGTGAAGGATGGAGAAGTTGAGATGTTGGATATCATTAAGAACTTGCGATAAATTTATAGAGGGTTCGATTTAAAATAGTAATTTTGCAAATCAACAAGAGTTCCTTATATCATTCGTAACCAACATAACTAATAATCAACATTATCCATGACTAACAGATTTATCCTTAACGAGGTGTCGTATTTCGGCCCTGGCTCGCGCCATGAGCTCCCCTCAGTGATTAAGCAAAAGGGCTTCAAGAAGGCTCTCGTAGTGACCGACAAGGGCTTGATACGCTTTGGCGTGGCCAAGATGGTTACCGACGTGCTCGACGAGGCTGGTATCCCCTATGAGGTGTTTAGCGAGGTGAAGCCCAACCCCACGGTGAGCAATGTCAAGGCAGGCGTAGAGGCGCTGGCTCGCAGTGGTGCCGACTGTATAATAGCCGTAGGCGGTGGATCGTCGATCGACACTGCCAAGGGTATCGGTATCGTCACCAACAATCCAGAGTTTGCCGACGTGGTAAGTCTTGAGGGGTGCGCTCCTACTACCAAGAAGTCAGTGCCTATCATTGCTCTTCCCACCACTGCTGGCACTGCCGCCGAGACCACCATCAACTATGTCATTATCGACGAGGAGAAGCAGAAGAAGATGGTGTGCGTAGACCCCAACGACATCCCTTGCTGCTCCATTATCGATGCCGAGCTTATGTATACTCTTCCTGCATCCACAACGGCAGCCACAGGTATGGACGCTCTTACCCACGCTATCGAAGGCTATATCACCAAGGGTGCCTGGACGCTCTCCGACATGTTTGAGATCGAGGCCATACGCCTTATCAATAAGCACCTCCGCCAGGCAGTCTACGACCCCACCAATCCTGAGGGCCGCAGCGGCATGGCGCTGGCTCAATACGTGGCTGGTATGGCTTTCTCCAACGTAGGTCTTGGTCTAGTGCACGGTATGGCTCACCCTATGGGGTCGCTCTTCGACATTCCTCACGGCGTGGCCAACGCTCTGCTGCTCCCAACTATCATGGAGTGGAACGCTGTGGTTTGTCTCGACAAGTATGTCGAAATAGCCAAGGCTATGGACGCTTGGAAGCCGGGTATGACCAAGCATGAGGCTGCTGAGGCCGCTTGCGCCGCTGTGCGTCAGCTCTCCAAGGAGGTTGGCATCCCTCAGACTCTCTCAGAGCTCGGCATCAAGAAGGAAGATATCGACGCACTTGCCGACCAAGCCATCACCGACGTATGCACCCCCGGCAATCCCCGCAAGGTGAGCCGCGAGGACATCGTTGAGCTCTACAACAAAGTGCTCTAGCCCCTCAATTTCGTTATCAAAACCACAACGAGACTCTGTCAAAATTGCATTATCTAATGCTCCCCCACTGGGGATATTTCAAATAGATGATGCAATTTTAACACAGCCTCGTTGTTGTTGTGAGATTTTTTAGCGTAAAAGGCGCTTAGTAAAGGAGGCCGAAAAGCCATAATGGGATTTTATTTCCAAAACCAAATTCTATGTCATCCGCCACGATAAAACTATCTGGAATATTACGAATTTGGGCAAAGCCTTTACCTTTGCCTCCCACCTCAAAAAGATATCTGCCATCTACGATGAAATCCCCCTCCTTGGCAAATCCTATCTGATGGCCTACGCTAAGAAAAGACGCAAAGGTGCTTTCGCGCACAGCACCGATATTGGGGGTGTCCAAAGCATGCATTAATGAGGAATTGTTAAGAAGGATTTTTTGTGGCTTGGCCAAGCTCTTCGGACTTCGCAAAGCCACAAAAAGCTGCCTGATTATCCCGGCTCTATCTAAGAGATCCAACAATCTGAGCAATTGTCCTCTGTTGGTACCCAGTAGGCCAGACAAGGTGCTAATGTTGGGAATGTAAGGTAAAGACGCTGAGATTATAGAAACCAAGCGTTTAACCTTGATAAGTGTCTCATAGTCTATTCTCTTTTCTACTGCAGGAACATCAGAATCTATCACTACGGAAACCATCTGCACTAGACGATTGTAAAAGTCATTGCGAGTCATAGAACGATAGAAAGGATAATACCCGGCCTGCATATAGCGTCTAAAAAGTGTGAGCACCTCAATCTTGCCAGAAATTGAGGGCGCAATTGTCTCATGGGAATAAAGGATATCGGTTAGCAATAGTCGTTGCAATGTCGCTACCTTCTCAAATATCAGAAATTCTCTAAATGATAGGCCCGGCAAGATATAGAGTGATGCCCTTCTCGACAAGTCGCCAATAGAGTTGTCAATGGACAACAATGAAGAACTGGTAAATACCACATGCAATTCAGGAAAGGAGTCGTAGAGATTCTTTATCTGTTGTTCCCATCCTGTCATGCGATGCACTTCATCTAAATAAAGGTGGTCTACTCCTTGCGTAATCAATTGCTCAGCTAAGTCTATTAATGAGTGATTGGCAAACCAAATATTGTCAAGCGAGGCATAAAAGGATTTCTCTCCCGAAGGATCTGATTCTTTGATACGCTGAAGCATTAAAGTGGTTTTCCCTACTCCTCGTTGTCCTTTAATTCCTATTAGGGGTTGGTCCCAGTCTATCTCTGAATATAAGCATCTCAGGATGTCGGTATTGACATCCTTCAACAGTCGCGTGTATATGCGTGTCAGTTGGTCCATCGGTAAGGCTTTTCTGCAAAGTTAATAAATTGTTCTGAGAAAAGAACAAAACTTCAAAAAGAACTTCGTAGAGTGCAATAATGAAAAATGTACCTTGCAAAGTACAAAATCGTATTTTGTACTTTGAAAGGTACAATTCAAAATTATAAAATTCTGGCTAAAAGAGTATTAACTTAGCTATTAGGATGTATAAAAAGAGATTACTTGGCGATGACGAGCGTGAGTGGATCAGCCACGTCCCAAGTGGTCTTGATGATGAGCTGATGGTAGGAGGGGTCGTAGGTCCAGTCCTCCGGCGAGAGTGTCTGGCCGCCGAGGCTGATAGTGCGTGGAGCCTTCATGACGCGCTCTATCTGGAAGGTGAGATCTTTCACCGCAGGGGCGCCGCGGTAGATGCCTTGGCGGCGCACACTGATGTTGATTGAGGCTGAACTCTCGCTACCCTCAAAGGTGATGAGGCTATACTCGTTGCTTTGGAGCGAGCGGGTGTTCTTGCGGTCGTCTTCATACAGGGTGTATTGGCTCTCCACACCCTCCACGGGGAAGTAGCGCAGAGTGTAGCGCGAGGTAGTGTAGTCGGCCGTGCTGTTCATAGCATAATTGGCCTGTGGGATAAAGCTTCCAGCGCGTACAAAGATGGGGAGTACGCTAAGCGGTGCAGGGTAGGTGATGGTGTCGCCTCCTTGATACACCTTCTCAGGATTGCTGTAGTCGACCCACTGCCCTTCGGGGAACACGATGCGGCGCTGAAGCTGACCGCGCTCCACTACCGGAGCTATCATCACATCACGCCCCCACAGATATTGGTCGTCGATATCGTCGAGTGCTGAAGAGCCAGGGGTATAGAAGTTGAGTGGGCGCACCAGCGGCAGTCCCTGCGAGGCGTTTTCGTAGGCCAGGGTATAGTTGTAGGGGAGCCATTGATAGCGAGTGCGTATCAATGGGAGAATCACGTCTTGCAGGTCGGGATACTTATAAGGCTCGGCATCGACTGTGGCGTGAGTGCGGAGGATGGGCGAGAAGGTGCCTAGTTGTAGCCAGCGCACGTAGAGCTCGGGGTCGACAGGATGCTCTGGGTCGACTGCAAAGCCGCCCACATCGTGGCTCATATAGCCAAGCCCACTCAGCCCCGAGTTGAGCATGATAGTAATCTGTGGCTGTAGGCCGCCCCATGAGCGCGACACGTCGGTCGACCAGGGGAACACACTATAGCGCTGCAAGCCTGCTGTGCCGCCACGCATCATTGTCATCAGACGGGTGTCGGGATATTCTTCCTGAAACAGTTCGTAGATTATGGAGCTCCAGTCGTTGCCATACTGGTTGTGATACTGGCGTGTGGTCAGGCCATTGGAATGAATGGCTCCGTCGGGGTGCACTTCTGGCTCGCCAAGGTCGCCCCACCATCCAGCGACACCTTCGTCGGTGAGCAGACGATAGCGTTCGCGTAGCCACCTGCGTGTGGCTGGATTGGATACATCAAACATTCCTCCTTCGCCCACCCATATCTTCACTTCCAGGGGAGCGCCAGTGGTGTCGGCCACAAAGAGGCCTTGGGGGGCAAGGGCGTTATAGTTGTCAATGGCGCGTCCATTGCGGAGCACGTAAGGCTGTGAGATGATGACCATGTTGACATTCTGGTCCTTGAGTTGACGGAGCATCCCTTGATGGTCGGGCCATTGCGAAGGCTCCCATTCCAATCGGCCCATATCCTGCTCCTGACCATACCAGTAGAGGTCGAGCACGATGCCGTCCACGGGATAGCCCGCTCGCTTCAGCGAGTCGATGACGCCGAGAGTCTCTTTTTGTGTGCGGTAGCCATACTTGGAGGTGATGTAGCCCATCGACCAGAAGGGAGGCAGGTCTTGGCGACCTGTCAAAGCCGTGTATTCTTTCACTACTTCAGGGAGCGAGCCAGCGCCGTCGACAAAGTAGTAGGCGAAGTCGTGAGGAGCTTCGCTGATGTAGGTGATGCAATCCTCCCCAAGAATCATCTCAGCAGCAGCATAGTCGTCGAATAGGATAGCATATCCTTGGCTTGAGATTATCCACGGCATGGAGATGTTCATCTGCTTTATGCGTGGTTCGCCTTTGGTGTACCCATAGTTTTGCTTGTTGTACATTACCAAGGTGTCGCCAGCCATGTTGAGGTGGTAGCCGCGCTCGCCGGCTCCGTAGAATGAGCAGCGACCATCGAGGTCAAGTTTGAGGGTGCGCTCGTTGTTGGCGGTAGGGCGGAGGCCAGAGTCGGCGATAGCGGCTCCAGTCTTGGAGGTGATAGTCAGTTGGCCAGTGACGCCGTCGATAGTGGTCACCACTCCTGCCGAGGTAGTGATAATATTGAGGTCGCCTTCTTGGCTCACTGTGCCGTCAAAAAGGGTAGGCTTGGCGATGACGGAGGCGGAGGCTACTGGCTCATCGCCCGGCATGGCATTAGTCACTTTCACTACCCGTGGACTCATCACCGTGACAGTGATTTGGCGTCCTTCTGGAGTGACGTATTCATACGACGATGGCTCTATAGCGTATACCCATACGCTACCCATCAGCAGCCCGCAAGCTGTGGCAAGTGGTTTTAGCATTTTGTGATAATAATGAAGAATATTAGTAAGTATGATATGCCGCAAAGTTAACACAAAATTCTCAAAGTAGAAAATGATAGGTGGTAAGGTGAAAAAACAAGAAGATGTAAGAATCCCCGAGTTAAAAGGCGACGAGGTCTTTCAATTCGGGGATAATGTGGGGGAAATGGCGTTACAGGCTGAAGGCTTGGCGGATGGACTCTACCATGTCGAGTTTTTCCCAGGTGAAGAGCTCCACCTCGAGGGAGAGGTCGCCTTCGCTCTTGGAGGTGAAGTGTTTGGTGACGGTGCGAGGCTCGCGTCCCATGTGGCCATACGATGCTGTCTCTTGATAGATGGGTGCGCGGAGCTTGAGGCGCTCCTCGATGGCGTGGGGTCGCATGTCGAATAGCTCGTTGACTTTCTGGGAAATTTCTGCGTCGCTGAGAGCCACCTTGGCCGTGCCACGAGTGTCGATAAAGAGGCTCACAGGCTCTGCCACTCCGATGGCATAAGCCACCTGCACCAATACCTCGTCGGCCACACCAGCAGCAACGAGATTCTTGGCGATATGACGAGCAGCGTAGGCTGCCGAGCGGTCGACCTTCGAGGGATCCTTGCCCGAGAAAGCGCCGCCGCCATGAGCCGCCTTGCCTCCGTAGGTGTCGACGATGATTTTACGGCCGGTGAGGCCAGTATCGCCATGAGGCCCTCCGATGACAAACTTACCCGTGGGGTTGACAAGCAGGTTGACATCGTCGGCTATCAAGGCTGCCACGTGGGCAGGGAGCTTGGCTTTGACGCGCGGCAGGAGTATCTCGCGCACGTCGCGAGTGATACGCTCTCTCATCTGCTTGTCGGCCTCTTCCTGGGTGAGGCCGGGGCCGGGAAGGATAAACTCGTCATGCTGGGTGGAAAGCACTATAGTGTGGACGCGCACAGGCTTGCCGTCAGGGTCGTATTCCACCGTCACCTGACTCTTGCTGTCGGGGCGCAGGTAAGCGCGTTCGCGCCCGCGATGGTCTACCCACAGCATCTCCTTCTTCTCTTTGCGCAGCGCTGCCAGCTCGCTGAGCAGCAGGTGGCTGAGCTCCAGGGAGAGGGGCATATAGTTGGCGGTCTCGTTGCAGGCATAGCCAAACATCATACCTTGGTCCCCGGCACCTTGCTCTTCGGCTGTGGCACGGCTTACGCCACGGTTGATGTCGGTGCTCTGCTCGTGGAGCGCCGAGAGTACGCCACAAGCCTCGCCGTCAAACTTCAGCGCCGAGCGATTGTAGCCGATATTTACTATCGTGCGGCGCGTCACGTCCATGATGTCTACATAGGCTTGGCTGGTCACCTCGCCGGCCACTACCACTTGTCCAGTAGTGACGAGCGTCTCACAGGCCACGTGGCTCTGCGGGTCGCGAGCAAGAAATTCGTCGAGTATGGCGTCGGATATCTGGTCGGCTACCTTGTCGGGGTGACCTTCTGATACGGATTCGCTCGTGAAGAGATAGTTGAGCGGGGAGAGGGTGGTGATTTTCTGGGATTTGGAATTGCTCATAGCGATGATATAGGGGTATAAAAAAGATTCAACACTGGCGGGCCTTCGGGACGAATCGTGGGGGAGCCTGCCGTGTTGAAACACTCACTAAAGCCTATGTTGTGCCATGGACCACGCGTATGCCCATGCCTGCGAGAGCGGTTTTAGCATTTTTTTGAAGAGGTTGCAAGCAGCCAAATTTGTCCTCTAAGGCCTCGGGCCTTTATTCCGGCTGCAAAGATAAGCATTCTCTCGCGTTTGTGCAAAAAAATAATCGCATAAACGCTACTATGATAAAGCGTTTATGCGATTAAATCTTTATGCGATTAAGCGATTATGCGCTTAATCATAGACTATCCTTTACTCCGAAACTACTTCGAAGGGGATTTCTACGGTGATATCCTTGTGGAGCTTGATGTTGGCGTGATACTTGCCAACCTCCTTCACGGGGTTCTTGATGTCGATGAGCTTGCGGTCAACGTTGAGGCCGAGCTTCTCGAGAGCCTCAGCTATCTGCAGACTGTTGACAGAGCCAAAGATGGTGCCAGTGGAGCTGGTCTTGGCGCCGATGGTGAGGCTTACTTCCTTGAGCTGGTCGGCGAGAGCCTGTGCCTCTTCCTTGATCTTGGCAAGCTTGTGGGCACGCTGACGCTGGTTCTCAGCAAGAATCTTAAGGGCCGAGGGAGAGGCGATGACTGCCTTGCCCTGGGGGATGAGGTAGTTGCGGCCGTAACCGTCCTTCACTTCTACTACATCATCCTTATAACCGAGGTTGGAAATGTCTTCCTTCAGTATGATCTTCATAATGTTGGGTGGTTTTCTTCAGGGGTTAATGATTGTAGAGAATGGGGTGGGTTACTTCATGAGGTCGGTAACGTAGGGTAGCAGAGCCAGATGGCGTGCACGCTTTACGGCCTGGGCCACACGGCGCTGGAACTTCAGCGAGGTGCCGGTGATACGACGGGGAAGGATCTTGCCCTGCTCGTTGAGAAATTTCTTGAGGAATTCGGGATCCTTGTAGTCGATATACTTGATACCGCTTCTCTTGAAGCGACAATATTTCTTCTTCTTTACGTCCACTGACAGTGGGGTAAGGTAACGGATTTCGCTATTGGGTTGTGCCATTGTTTAGTCCTCCTTTTCTTCTACTTCTACTTCGGTTTCTACAGCGGCAGGCTCGGCTACAGGATCAGCGGCAGCCTTGGCGCCACGCAGCGAGCGACGCTTCTCGGCGTACTCAGCGGCATACTTGTCGAGACGGAATGTGAGGAAACGGATCACGCGCTCATCACGACGATAGGCTGTCTCGAGCTTCTTAACGATGGTGGGGTCGGCCTCAAATTCGAGGAGGGCGTAGAAGCCGGTCGACTTCTTGGCGATGGGGTAAGCGAGCTTGCGCAGGCCCCAAATCTCTTCGTTCACTATCGTGGCTCCATTGTCCTTGAGCACGGTGGCGAACTTTTCTACCGCTTCCTTCATCTGGGCATCAGACAAAACGGGAGTTAAAATGAAAACGGTTTCGTACTTCATGTCTTGGGGTTAATGAAATAAACTGGTTGATTGATAATGATATAATGCTTTTCGGCGAAAAACGCTGCAAAGTTACTGCTTTTCTGCCAATCCACCAAACAATTCCTCCTCCATTTTTAGCTCCTACTCACCGTATCATGTTTTCTTCCCATCGTCCTTCTCTTGGCGTTGGCGCTCGCGGCGCTTGAGGGTGAAGTGGAGGGCGATGATCACGGCGAGGGTTAGGCCGATGATGCCGAAATAGTAGAGGTAGTGGCCTTGGGCCAACTCTCCACGACCGATATAGCTCATCACTCCCAGATAGACCAGGAGCATAAGGGGGACGAAGGTGGAGCGGGGTATTCGGCGTCGAGGAGAAGAGGGAGGGGTTGGGGTCATGGCTTGAAATGCCCGTCGCGCAGGTGGAGATAAATCCTCAGGCACGCCCACGCGTCGATGGCGGCATAGATTTGTTGGTGTTCGGTCAGTTCGGGGGCTTCCCAGTTGCTAAGTCGCTGCCCTTTGGAGATGCGCCCCCGGAAGAGGAGCGCATATATTTTCTGGAGGCTGGAGTCGGAGATGTTAAATTCACGGACGTAGCTCTGCAGGTCGATGAAGCCCTGGGGCTCGATGTCGACGCTGCGGTGAAGCACGTAGAAATCGTCCTTGATTGACAATCCTATCTTGAGCACACTCTGGTCGAGCATAAATGCTGCCAGCTCGTCAATGAATCCTGTCTTGTTGATGCGGAAGAGGTAGCAGTGGTCGAGGGTGCTCAGCTGGATAAGCGACATCTTATTGGGAGCACCTTTGCGAAACGAAGGCTTGGTCTCGGTGTCAAATCCCACTACTGCCTCGGTGTTGAGAGCCTGCAAAGCCTCTACAGCGCTGTCGTGCGTCTCTATCACAGTGATGCGACCAGGAAACGTGACCAGCGGCAAGGTGGCCAACTGTTCCTTAGTGATGAAATGCTGTATTGGCAATGAGGGATTAGTTTCCATGAGGATTGCTTCGTCGTATTCTTTTTTACGACTGCAAAATTACTAACCTTTTTCCACACTACTATAATTTGGCCCAAAAAAGTTGACAAAAATGTTGAAAAAAGTGGCTCTACAAGCCACTTTTACCCAAATTGGGGACATCTACCCACCGCGCTGAGGGAAACTCGCGCTCTACATATCGGCGAAGCCATTGATGGGTGTCGGCCGAGATGACGGGGTCGGTGTCGAAGAAGTGGTTGTAGAGAATACACTCCAGGGGGATACCACGGCTCTTGAGTGCCTCCAGCGCAAGGAGGGTGTGGCTAATGGATCCGAGATGACCGTTAGTGACGAGCGCCACAGGGAGGCGTCGGCTGTGGGGATAGTCGATGGTGAGGAAGGTGTCGCTGAGAGGCACCATCAGGCCGCCTGCGCCTTCCACCAGCACGAGGTCGTAGGCTTCCGACAGGCGAGCTATGGCGTCGTCGATCACTTGAAGGTCGATGGAGCGGCCGTCGATCTTGGCGGCAAGATGTGGCGATGCAGGATAGGTGAAGATGACGGGCGATGTGATGTGGTCGGCATCCTCGGGGAGGTCGTTGATGCCCATCAGGCGGCGATGAAGGAGAAGGTCGTCGCTCTGCACTTTGCATCCTGTCTGGATAAACTTCATAGTGGCCACTCTTAGGCCCGTATCCATAAGATAGCGGGCAAGCCATCCTGTAGCGTAGGTCTTGCCCGCATCTGTATCGATACCAGAGACAAAAATCACATTATTATATGTCACGGTTGAGGGGTATGCTTTGTGTTGAGGGTTAAATTAATTCGTGAGGTGTGGCTGAAGGCTCATTTTTTGACCCTTGACTTTTTGGCCTTGTCGTCATCGTCCTCGTCGGCAAACCGATTGGGAAACTCCAACTTGACTGGAGGATGAGTCATGGCCCAAAGCACCAGCCCTATACCTATTAAAATAAAAGGTATACTGAGCTGCTGACCGAGGTTGAGGGTCATTGTGGCCTCTTGAGGCACCTGGTCGTTTTTGATAAACTCTATGAGGAAGCGCGTGGAGAAGAGGATGATGAAAAACACTCCGAAGATGAGGCCTGGACGGCGCTCGGCGTTTTTCTTCCAGTACATCCACATCAGCAGCCCGAAAAGCGCAAAGTAGCATAGCGCCTCGTAGATCTGGGTGGGGTGGCATGCTACGCCTTCATACATCTCATGCCACTCGCGCGAGCGGATAAACATGAAGCCCCACGGTAGGGTGGTGGCATGGCCATAGATCTCCGAGTTCATCAGGTTGCCGATACGTATCAGTCCGCCCACCAGCGCTATGGGTATCACCAGACGGTCGTAGGCCCATAGAGGATTGCGCTTGGTGGTGAAGATAGAGTAGAGGATCACGGCTATGACAATGCCGATGGTGCCTCCATGGCTTGCCAGTCCTCCTTCCCACACCTTTACAATCTCCAGTGGGTGCTGACTATAGTAATCCCATTGGTAGAAGAACACGTGGCCCAGACGAGCGCCGATAATGGTGGCCGCTACCACCCATAGCAGGAGGATGCCGAGCCAACGCTCGGGGGCACCCTCATGCTTGTATATGCGCGCCTCGATATTGTAGCCTATCAGAAAGCCTACGGCAAACATCAGGCTGTACCATCTCAGCGTGATAAAAGAGTGGAAGATGACGGGGTCGGCGTTCCAAACGATATATCCTAACATCTACTACCTCGTGGTCTAGTAGGCAAACATTGGACGGTCGGCCATCATCGAGTTGACTTTCTGGCGCACGCTATCAATCACGGCTTGGTCTTCGGGATGGCTCAGCACGGTGTCGATCATCTCAACGATAGGACCCATAAGGTCTTCCTTCACCCCGCGGGTGGTGATGGCGGCTGTCCCCAGGCGAATACCAGAGGTCTGGAAGGGCGAGCGGCTGTCGAAGGGCACCATGTTCTTGTTGGCGGTGATGTCGGCGTCGACGAGCACCTTCTCGGCCACCTTGCCGGTGAGGTCGGGAAACTTCGTGCGGAGGTCGACCAGCATACAATGGTTGTCGGTGCCTCCAGAGATTATCTTGTAGCCTTTGTCGACGAGCGCTTGAGCCATGACGACGGCGTTTTTCTTCACCTGCTGCTGATACTCCTTGTACTCGGGTTGGAGAGCCTCGCCAAAAGCCACGGCCTTGGCAGCTATGACATGCTCCAGTGGACCACCCTGTACGCCGGGGAACACTGCTGAGTCGAGCAGCGACGACATCATGCGCGTCACTCCCTTGGGTGTCTTCTTGCCCCAAGGATTCTCAAAGTCCTCGCCCATCAGGATGATGCCTCCGCGAGGTCCACGGAGGGTCTTGTGGGTGGTGGAGGTGACGATATGTGCGTGGCGCAGTGGGTTGTTCAGGAGGCCAGCGGCGATAAGGCCTGCCGGGTGGGCCATGTCGATCATCAGGATAGCGCCTATCTCATCGGCCAGACGACGCATGCGTGCATAGTCCCACTCGCGTGAATAAGCGCTGGCCCCACCAATGATAAGGCGTGGGCGCTCGCGGCGTGCCACCTCTTCCATCTGGTCGTAGTCGACGCGTCCATCCTCCTCGCGCACGTTATACTCCAGGGCCTGAAACATCAGACCTGAGAAATTGACTGGGCTGCCGTGGCTCAGGTGGCCGCCGTGGGATAAGTTAAGGCCCAGAAACTTGTCGCCTGGCTTGAGAACGCTCATAAAGACGGCCATATTGGCCTGCGCTCCCGAGTGGGGCTGCACGTTGGCATATGCTGCGCCAAATATTTCCTTTACACGGTCGATAGCCAACTGCTCCACCTCGTCAACTACTTGACAGCCGCCATAATAACGGTGGCCGGGGTAGCCTTCGGCATATTTGTTGGTGAGACACGAGCCCATGGCGCGCATCACTTGGTCGCTAACGAAATTTTCGGAGGCGATGAGCTCTATACCCTTTTTCTGGCGCTGGTGCTCACGCTCTATCATATCAAAGATTGCGGTGTCTTGCTTCATATATTTAATTAATTACTTAATACTCTTGACTTTTGACTCTTGACTTTTGACTCTTGACTCTTGACTTTTGACTTTTGCCTTTTGCCTTTTGACTCTTGCCTTTTGCCTTATCCCTTCTTCTTCACCGTCCAGCCAAAGCGTCCTATCTCGGGCCCTTGCTCATAGTAGTGGCCGTGGGTGTAATTGATAAGGCCGGCGCGTCCCAAGTCGAAGGCGCCAGTGGCTGGGTCGAGCAGTGAGGAGTCGGCGATGACATTGAGCACATCGGCGATAAACATGTCGTGGCTCCCGAGCTTCACTATCTCCTTCACACGACACTCTATGGACACAGGCGACTCCTCGATGTAGGGGCAGGCCACCTTCACTCCACGCCCTTTGGTGAGGCCCATCTGGGCCCACTTGTCGTAGTCGGCGCCAGAGCGCACCCCACACCAATCGGTGGCACGCGCCATCTCCTTAGTAGTGAGGTTGATGGTAAACTCGCGTTGCTCCTCGATCATATGATAAGAGTGGCGTTCGGGGCGCACTGAGATATAACACATGGCTGGATTGGTGCAGATTGTGCCAGTCCAAGCTATGGTGAGGATGTTGGCATGGTCAAAGGTGCCACAACTCACCAACACTGCCGGCAGAGGATAAATCATAGTGCCGGGCTTCCAGTTTTCTTTCATTTTTTTGAGTGGGGGTGTTAAGGTCAGATGATATTGGCCTCACCGCTCTTGACGGCCTGGCAGCAATAGTGGCAACGGATAGTGACATCGTCGCGGTCCACCACCTCAAAGCGAGTCTTCATGGGCTGATGGTTGGTGATGCATTTGGGATTGCCACACCTCACGATGCCCACTATCTCCTGTGGGAGCTCTACGGCCCGCTTTTCCACGACCTCAAAGTCGCGTATGATGTTGATTTGGGCTCCGGGGGCTATAAGAGCTATACGGTTGATGACATCTTCGGGAAACTCTACATCGGCCACCTTGATTATGCCTTTGGTGCCCATGCGCTCGCTGTGGAGATTGTTGCCGATGGTGACGTGGTTGGTCATCTTTTCAATGCCAAGGATCTGCACGGCCTTGAAAAGGACGTTGCTGGGGATATGGTCGATGACTGTGCCGTTGCGTAGGGCAGCCACGGCAAGCTCTTTCTTTACCTGTGTCATTATTTTGAGGGGTATTTTTCGAGTTCCTTATAAATATCGATGCCTAAGGCTTTGCATATGATGGCTTGGCGAGCATAGAGACCGTTGCGTGCCTGCTCAAAGTAGTAGGCCTTGGGGTTGTCGTCAACGTCTACATCGATTTCGTTGACGCGGGGGAGCGGGTGAAGCACACGCAGGTTGGGCTTGGAGTCGGCAAGCATAGAGTTGTGGAGAGTGTAGAGATTTTTCACCTTTTCATACTCCATTAGGTCGCTGAAGCGCTCGCGCTGCACGCGGGTCATGTAGAGGATGTCGGAGGCGTTGATCACCTCGGGCGAGAAGTCGTGATGCTCCGTATAGCGTATGCCGTTTTGGTCGCAAAACACTTTGTATTCCTTTGGCATCTTGAGCTCTTCGCAGGCCACAAACTGAAAGGTGGGGTTGAAATGTCGCATAGCCATCAGCAGAGAGTGGACGGTGCGTCCGTATTTGAGGTCGCCCACCATGGTGATGGTGAGGTTCTCGAGGGTGCCTTGGGTCTTGTAGATGGAATAAAGATCGAGCATCGTCTGCGAGGGATGCTGGTTGGCGCCATCGCCGGCGTTGATGATGGGGACGTCGGTCACCTCGGTGGCATAACGAGCGGCGCCCTCAAGGTAGTGGCGCATTACGATGAGGTCCACGTAGTTGCTCACCATCTTGATGGTGTCTTTGAGTGTCTCTCCTTTTGCAGAGCTTGAAGTGTTGGCATCCGAAAAGCCTATTACGCGGCCTCCCAGGCGGTTGACGGCGGTCTCAAAGCTCAGACGAGTGCGGGTGGATGGCTCGAAGAAAAGAGTAGCTACGACCTTGCCGTCGAGTATCTTATGGTTGGGGTTTTGTTCAAAGACCCTTGCCCTCTCGAGAAGGTCGAGTATTTCGTCGCGGCTGATGTCGTCGATCGAAACGAGACTATTGCTGTTCATGGCGCGATATCGTTGTTGGTGGGTTAGTAGAGTTGCTCTGCAAAGTTAGTGCTTATCGCGCCATCACGCAAATTTTTTTGAGAGAGAAAGCTTTTTGCTAAGGTGAGGATTTTTTTGTATGTTTGCACTCTCAAATATTCCATACCACCATGCACACAGTCATCACCCAACGAATAGAAGCGCTGCGCGACCAGATGCGCGGCCGTGGCATAGATGCTACTATCATCCCCCAGACCGATCCCCACCAAAGCGAATATATCGCCGACCATTGGCAGACGCGTAGATGGCTCAGCGGGTTTACGGGTTCGGCGGGAGCCCTTGTAGTGACCCTTGACGAGGCTCTGCTTTGGGCCGACTCGCGATATTGGCTTCAGGCTGATAGCCAACTTGCCGACACCGGTGTACGCGTGATGCACGAGGGGCAGCCCGATGTGCCTACCATCGCCGGCTATCTCTGCACCACCCTCAAGCCTGGCTCAACGGTGGGCATCGACGGTATGCTCTTCTCGATAGGCGACACGCGGTCCTTGGAGGCCACCCTCCGCAGGCATGATATACGTCTGGTGGTCGACTTTGATGTTATCGACCAGATATGGGCTGATCGCCCAGCTCTTCCTGCCGACCCAGTATTCATCCACGACGTGAAGTATGCTGGCGAAGAAGCGCGCAGCAAGGTGGCAAAGATCTTGGCCGACGTGGCTCGTCAGGGTGCCGATAGTGTATTCATATCCGACCTGGCCGAGATCGCTTGGACGCTCAATGTGCGTTCGCGCGACGTTGAGAGCAATCCCGTGGTGATGGCATTCTTGTACCTTTCGCCTAAGGGCTCCACTCTGTTTGTCGATCCGGCAAAGCTCACCCCCGAGGTGGTAGACTATCTCAAGAGCCAAGGGATTGCCACAGCACCTTATAAAGAAGTGAAGAGCTATCTGGCTTCGCTCCCTGCAGCCGAGAAGGTGTTGCTGCCGCTCGAGCAGAGCGCCATTGCCCTCCTGCCAATACTCGGTGAGAGAATGGTGGAAGGGAAGTCGCCCATTGCTGTCATGAAGGGGTGTAAGAACGCCGTCCAGGTGGAAGGCGTGCGCCAAGCCATGGTGCGTGATGGCGTGGCCATGGTAAAGGCCCTGATGGAGATAGAGGACAAGGTTGGTGCCGGCGAGCGCCTCACAGAGCTTGGCGTGGCTGATATTTTGACGTATCATCGCAGCCAGCAGGAACATTACTTCGACCAAAGTTTTGAGACAATATGCGGATACGGTCCTCATGGTGCCATTGTCCACTACTCCGCTACCCCCGAGTCGGATGTGGAGCTGCGCCCTGAAGGATTGCTGCTTATCGACTCGGGTGCGAATTATCTCGATGGCACCACCGACATCACTCGCACCATATCCTTGGGCCATCCCACCAATCAGCAACGCCACGACTTCACGCTGGTGCTGTGCGGACATATAGCTCTGGCAGAGGCCATCTATCCCGAAGGCACAAGCGGCATCCAGCTCGATGTCTTGGCGCGCCTGCCCTTATGGCGCGAGGGCTTGACCTACCTTCATGGCACAGGCCACGGGGTGGGCCACTTCCTCAACGTACACGAAGGGCCTCAGCGCATAGCTCTCGCTCTCAACCAAGAGCCTTTGCGCGTGGGGATGATCACCAGCAATGAGCCTGGCCTCTATCGAGCTGGAGAGTATGGCATACGTTGTGAAAACTTGGTGTTGACCACCGAGGCGTTCACTACCGATTTCGGGCGCTTCCTGCGTTTTGAGACCTTGACACTCTGTCCCTTCGACTTAGAGCTTGTAGATCCTTCGATAATGTCGTATGAAGAAGTGGAGTGGCTCAACCGCTACCATGCCATGGTGCGCGAGCGTCTCTTGCCCCATCTCCATCATGAGAAGGAGCGTCAATGGCTGCGCCACCACACCCGTGAAATCCAAAAGACACCAATATAATATAGATGGATAGAGGATAGATGGATAGAGGATAGAGTGATAGAAATTTGAGAGTAATACAATATTGATTATAGATATGGCTTTAATAATACCCTTGCGCGGCATAGAACCAAAGATAGGCCGCGACTGCTTTTTGGCAGAAAATGCCACGATTATCGGCGATGTAGTGATCGGCGATGAGTGTAGCGTGTGGTTCAACACAGTGCTCCGAGGCGATGTCAACTCCATACGCATCGGCAACCGTGTAAATATCCAGGACGGGAGCGTGCTCCATACGCTCTATCAGAAGTCGACCATTGAGATTGGCGACGACGTGTCGATAGGCCACAACGTCACTCTCCATGGATGCAAGATCCACGACTATGCCCTTATAGGTATGGGCGCTGTGGTAATGGACGACGCTGAGGTGGGCGAAGGCGCTATAGTGGCAGCAGGCGCTGTAGTGTTGTCGCGCACCAAGATTGGCCCTGGCGAACTCTGGGGAGGCGCTCCAGCCAAGTTTATCAAAAACGTCGATCCAGAGCAAAGCCGAGAGATAAATCAGAAGATAGCCCACAACTATCTCATGTATTCGCGCTGGTATAGCGAATAAGACCCTTTTTTCTCCTTTTTGACTAAATTGCTGGCTCATAGCGATATATCATCCGTTGAGCCAGCTTAATTTTTATTATTAAATCAAAAAAGTGAGGTTGAGAACAAAAAAAGTGGCGAAAAAGTTTGCGGATTCAAAAACTGTGCGTAACTTTGCAATCGCTTTTGGGACGGCAACCCTCTCCAATAAGCGAAACGCCTCTTTAGCTCAGTTGGCCAGAGCACGTGATTTGTAATCTCGGGGTCGTTGGTTCGAATCCGACAAGAGGCTCAAAAGAAGTTAACGACACAAAAGAGTACATCGACTTATTAAAGAACGACAAGAAAGATATTTGGGCGTGTTCCAGAGTGGCCAAATGGGGCAGACTGTAAATCTGCTGGTTATCACCTTCGGTGGTTCGAATCCATCCGCGCCCACCCAGAAAAGCGAGCGAAGCGGCTCCCCAGCCGGCGCTCAACTGCGGAAGTAGCTCAGTTGATAGAGCATCAGCCTTCCAAGCTGAGGGTCGCGAGT
>JAJBVL010000013.1 GCA_020859845.1 Bacteroidales bacterium | reverse complement strand
ATCCGGTAGAGTCTCCTCAACTTCTATTGTGGGAAAATTTCTCCGGACAGTAGTGGTAAGGTTTAAAAAAAAAGACGTGGGATGCTCAATCCTGCTTATCCCACATCAGAGGCCCTGAGACTGCCTTGTAGTCGAGATAAGCAGTCGGTCAGCCCACGTTTGGATTATATGTAACCCGAAAGAGGCAACTCATATTGTGATATGAGCTGCCATCGGACAGAGATATAATCTACCCTGGACGTCTACCGCTGCTTTGCCTTCTGACTACTATGAAAATTTCTCAGGTTTTCGTGAGTAGAAGACAGCGTTGGAAAAACGCCTTTTGTATGTCGTTACCCTCCCTGCCGGTCAGCTGGCCGAATTGGGATGGCGAAGCGAGCCACACTCTTGTAGCCCTCTCAGCGCAAAATTATACACTTTCCCCCAACCTTCAAAATTTTTAACAACTAAATTGAAAAATTCTTACTTTAATTTTCTAAGAATTGAGCTTTCGCAGATGGAGAATCACAAGAAAAAGTGCTAATTTTGCTAATCGCTTCACTTATGGTTATGGAGAAAGGCAGAGTAAGATATCCCATTGGGCAGCAGAGTTTCCGCAAACTCCGCGAGGACAAGTGTGTATACGTGGATAAGACGCGCTACATATCCGAACTTTTATGGACGAGCAACTTTATCTTCTTATCCCGTCCTCGCCGCTTTGGCAAGAGCTTGCTCCTCTCAACCATAGAGGCATACTTTCGCGGCGAAAAAGAGCTTTTTGAGGGCCTATGGCTGGGTGAGCACGAGACGGAGTGGAAGCAATACCCCGTGCTTCATTTCGATATGACCAATACCCTTGGCCAAAATGCCGCTCAGATGACTGACTATCTCCTATCATGCTGCAAGGTCTATGAAAACTCCTATGGATTGGAGGTGGAAGAGACGACTGATATCGGCCGCCGCTTTAGCACACTTATTAAGGCCGTGAAGGAAAAGGCCAATCAGCGAGTGGTGATTCTCATCGATGAATACGATAAGGGAATCTTGGAGACAATGGACGACCCGGAGCGTTTGGAGCCCATGAGCGTGGTGCTTCGCGCTTTCTACTCTCAACCAAAGGCGATGAGCGCTTACGTGCAGTTTTGCATGATTACAGGAGTGTCCCGTTTTCCCAACTACACTCTTTTCTCTGGCCCCAACAACCTTACCGACATATCGATGAACCAAGACTTCGCTTCGATATGCGGTATTACCCAAGAGGAACTGAAGGAGAATTTTGAACCGGGAATCAACGCTATAGCTCAATCCCACGGATGGACCGTTGATGACACCATTGAGGCTCTGCGCCTCAAATATGATAGCTATCGCTTCACTCGAGGCCAGGAAAAAGTCTACAACCCCTATAGTCTGTTGAACGCCTTCTCTACACGCGAGCTCGACGACTTCTGGATTAAGTCGGGTACATCCAAGGTGTTTGTAAAGTATCTATCTCAGTCTACATTTGACTTGCTTGAACTCCAAGACTTGTGGGTGACTAAGCGGCGTATAGAGGACATCTTTAAGAAGGACGACTCCATCCCTTTGCTATACCAGACAGGTTATCTCACAATCGCCGACACTCGCGGCGACCTTTTCCGCCTCGCTATCCCTAATGGAGAGGTGCGCAATGCCTTGGTTGAAGAGTTGCTCCCGCGATATACCGGTATCAGCGAGGACAGGCTCCCCATCCTGCTGCAAAACCTCAGAGAGAAACTCAATGCTGGAGATGCCGAAGGTTGGATAAGGGAGCTACAAGCCTTTATTGCAAAAATTCCATATCATCTCTTTTCTACACCCAGAAAGAGCAAAGATGGGGATGAGGACTTTGGGATATCTCACCTTGAAGCCACCTATCATATTATAGTAAATATTATCTTTCAGATGATGAGTGTAGAGGCTCGTAGCGAAATAGCTGTAAGTGGTGGTCGTATTGATATGGTAATCGAAACCCACCGTTATGTCTATGTGATAGAGTATAAGCTGGATGGCACTCCACGGGAAGCCCTGATGCAAATCGACGATAAGGGTTACCTTCTATCTTGGAGGGCTGATGATCGTCAAGTCATTAAGATAGGTATAGTCTTCTCCTCCAGAACCCATACTATTTCTTCTTGGAAAGTCACGAAAGCAACTTAAGGTAGCCCTCTACCCTTGTTTAAGCCTTAGCTCTCACTAGTGTGGTATTTTTGGAAGGTAGGATTCATAGGTGCGAAAGTAGTCGCTTCGGATGATGGTATCACTCACCTCCCAAGCCCGAAAGCAACGATTAATATCATCTTGTGTTTCTTCTTTGGGTAAATATAATCTCCCTCTTCGATCCCTTACTGGCCGGGGTCCTTCAAATATCGAAGATCCAAGACCTTTCCATGAATTATTTTGATAGCCTAGAAGTGTCAATAGAGTAGGATACAAGTCAATTTGTCCCACGGGATAAGCAACATGACCTTTAATTCCACCATTAAGGATGTAGCATCCCACTGTTGACAGATCTTTATCATTGTTAAATGTCACCTCATGATCTCCCACAATTACAATGATGCTTTGATTATAAATCCCCACTTGGCGTAACCATGTAATAAATTCTCCAAGGTGGGTATCAAAGTAGTGAAGAGAGTTGTAGTAATGACGTTCCATTTCTGGAAGAGGTACTAATGCTGTGACATCTTCTACGGCTTCATCCTTGAAAGGGCGATGCATGGATAAGGTAGTAATGGTGGCCAGGAAAGGCCGTTTAAGTTTTTGCAATTCTTTTGTAGCTTTGAAGAAAACTCGCCTATCAAAGTCTTTATCCAGATCAGCATTTGAAGAGGATAAAGAGATTAATGTATCATATCCAAATGCCAATGTTGTTGCAGTGTGATTCCATACTCGGGGCATCTCGCATATTAATTCTATGCTTTCTTTGAAATTCAATATTTTTGGCAACCCAGGGAAATCATTCGTTCCAAAGAGTAAAGATGCAGCTCCGCTCTTGAGTGGTAATAAGCCTGTGTTGTACATCAATTGCCCATCGCTGCTTCCACCATCCTTAATTTGGCAAATTAATGAATCGATAATTAAGCATTCTGCAGTGTCTCTTAAACTGTCCAAAGTCGGAGTTATGCTTCGCCCATCTACTATTTTACCTATAGCATCTCCGTTGAGCGACTCTACAATAATAAGAATAAGGTTTTTGTCGTGGTTGCTTGACGGGATATTCAATTTCTCTGAAGAGATGAAACTGTTTATAGACTCTATTTCCGAAGGGGTGAGTGAGCCAATATAAGATTCATAAAAATATAATACCGTGTTCTTTAGCAAGTATACTGGTACTCCAAGCGAAGCTAATTCTATTTTAAGAGTGGAGGTGAATTTTTGTGTGTAGAGATTAAGGGGTTGACTATCATCAAACAATGGATTTTTCTTCACTTCTTGAGTTGTCTGATGATGGAGATAGACTTGCATCGTTCCAAACCCAATTATAGATAAAGAAGTACCTAAAATTCTTAATGAACGATTGAGACCACGTGGAGAGGATCCTCTAATAGGCCAGAAGATTGCGATAGTTGTAATAATTAGAATCGTTATCACCAGCCAATCTCTCCATCTTATTAGCGAAGGTATGGTTGTAAACACTAAAGAGTTAAAACATTTAGTATTGAATACACTTGATGCGGGAATAAAATCATAAAAAACACGGTGATACCATATATTAAACAAGAAAAAAGCGGCTAAGCCCCAAAGGGGAAGAAGCAACCACAAGCGTCTCCATCGTCCTCCTGCCCACCACCAAGGTAATGTAAATAACAACCAATCTCCAAGCCCTTTTAAACATTGGGCAATTATGCTTGGATGGTCATCCAATATCTCATAGCGGATGTTAATCCATATTGCTAAGTAAGCAAGGACTGAAAATATCCATTCCCTTAGTAGTCTTTTGTCCGTTTTCTTGAAAGAGGGGTGAAACATGCAAGCATTTGCCTATGGCTTCCCTGATTCGGCATTTGATGAGTAAAAAAAGACGTGGGATGCTCAATCCTGCTTATCCCATCGTGGAGGCCTTAGGATGCCTATGGTCGAGATAAGCAGTCCGGTCAGCCCACGTTGAGATTATACTATATTACCTAATGACGAGATGTAGGTCTACAACTCGTCATCGGGTGGATATAATCTACCCTTGGGGCGTCTCTAACTGCCTTATCTTCCGACCAGATGAAAAGTTCCTAAGTTTCCACGATAGAAGACAGCGTTGGAAAAACGCCTTTTGTATGTCTTTACCCTCCCTGCCGGTCAGCTGGCCGATATGGGATGGCGAGGCGAGCCACACTCTTGTAGCCCTCTCAGCGCAAAATTATACACTTTTCCCCAACCTTCAAAATTTTTAACAACATTATTTAAAATTTTTATCCACCAAAGTTTCCAATAAGAAGTGCAACGACTTCGATAGATGTTTTTTCTTTGGTTAAGAAGCCCTCAGTAGCCATTTCCAAATGGGGAGTACATGAATAGTACCCTGGGAATCGGTTATCTCAAAGGATTCGTCATAAGTAAGAACGAGTCGTGTACGGCATGGATGAACATTGGGGAGCGCCGACAAGGCGCTTATCTCCCGGTCATAAGTGTCGGGGTCTTTTTTTAAGGTGTAAGTCACTTGTATCCCCAGTTCTTCTTCGGGCACGTAGAAATCCACTTCCTTGTTCTGCCGGTAGAAGAAGACCCTTTCATTATTAGGGTCATGTCCGTATTTCTGAAAAAGCGCCAGCGCAACAATGTTTTCAAGCAGCGCCGACATGCCATCTAGGAGCGACAAATTGAGGATTCCATTGTCAATAAAATAATATTTACAGTCGGTCTCCTTCTCGGAAAAGGATGCTTGAATGTTGCGCAAACGTAAGATCAACCAGGCATTTTCGGCATTTTCGATAAAAGCCCTGACAGTTGGAGTGGTAATTTTCCCCCCTACCGATGATAAAATATGGGTAAGTTTATTGTAGGATATGGGTTTGGTAACATTCGCTGCTAGTTTTTTGAGCATTAGGCGTAATAGGCCATCTTTCTCAATCTTATTGCGCGCAATTATATCCCCAAGATAGATTTTTTGATATACACTGCTCAGATAGTCGCGTTTCACAGAAAGACCTACCGACTCTGGAAGTCCTCCCCAGGATAAATATTCATGCCATTGTCGCATTACCTTGCCCAGCGATTCTGCTCCCAGTAAGGCTTTCTCGTCAAAGGGAATTTTCATAGCCGTCAGATACTCATTAAAGGTATAAGTATACACCTCCACGGGAAGATATCTTCCCCCGAGGGTCGACATTATTTCTGATGACAACATCTTAGCATTACTTCCAGTAAGCCATACGTCATATTTTTCATCTGCTAAACGCCGAGCATATTTTTCCCACCCCTCTATGTTTTGTATTTCATCAAGAAACAGTATGGGACGACGATCCGACAACTCCGCATGGCACAGAAGCAGAAGGTCGAAATCCTTCATTTCAAACTGTTCAAGACGCTCATCCTCAAAGTTGAGATAAAGGATGTCGTCCCAGGTGCGGCCGTTTGCGAGGAGCTCTTGAATCTTTTGAAACAACATAAATGACTTCCCCGCTCGTCTAACTCCCACAAAAACTCTCCTCGGAAAGTCATCCGAGGGTAGTGCGCGAGGGATTATATGGTAGCGCCCTATTTCCTCACGGTTGGCTACCATTACATGTTTTAAAGTTGACTTATCCATTGTGGTTTAAAATGCCATTTTAAATATATTGCACAAAATTAAAAATTACATTTTAAATCTACAAATATATAATCTCCCTGAAGAAGCAAAATTAACCCGCAAAGTTTCCAATTATCAAATCCATACAATCACGGCTGGGGAGGTAGCGAAATGATGGTGAAGTTAAAGTATATTTTAGCTTCATAGGAAAATCTCGTCAAAGTTAAAACGTAGAGTGTTAAAGTGGCGCTGAATTGCATGTAGAGGATCAATGAGGATCAATGGTGCTCGCGGCGGGCGGCATCGAGGCGCAGGAGGATGAAGAGGAGGAAGGTAAAGCTCCATAGCGAGGAGCCGCCATAGCTGAAGAAGGGTAGGGGGATGCCTATCACAGGACAGAGTCCTATCACCATACCGATGTTGATGGCCAAGTGGAAGGTGAAATACGACGCGCAGCAGTAGGCATAGACGCGGGCAAAGGTGGTGGGTTGTCGCTCCGCCAAGTGAATGATGCGCAGGATAAGGATGAGGAATAGACTCAATACGGCCACCGACCCTATGAATCCCTCCTCCTCGCCGATGGTGCAGAAGATAAAGTCGGTGTGCTGCTCGGGCACATATTTGAGCTTGGTCTGAGTGCCGTTAAGGAAGCCCTTGCCAAAGAAACCACCCGAGCCGATGGCAATCTTGCTCTGGTTGACGTTGTAGCCAGCGTTGAGCAGGTCTTCTTCGAGCCCCAGCGTCACCTTGATGCGCTGCTGCTGGTGGGGCTGCAGCACGGTGTTGAAAGCATAGTTGACCGAGAATAAGAAGAACACTGCGCCCACGGCCGCTCCCGCCGTAATCAAGAGCTTGCGACGGTCGGTGTGGAGCGACACCAGCACGATGTAGATGGCTCCCACGCCTATCGCCGTCAGGAAATAGGGCGTGGCCGGCAGTGGCCATTCCAGCATATGGGCCGCCACGGCAATAGCGCTCGTTGCCAGAAACCACAGGAAGACGTTTCGCGCCTCCACGCCCTTCTTGCAGTAGGCCACCAGCATGCAAACGGTGATGAGTTCTATAAGGCCGAAGACGATAGCTTCTCCAAGCGGTATGTCGAGAAAGGTGTCTTGCCCATACTTGATAGCCACCACGAAAAACACTACAGCACACAGCGCGGCCAGCAACACCAGTCCGCTCATCCCTTCGCGATAGAGCACGAAGAAGAGCGCCAGGTAGGCCAGCGCGCTTCCCGTCTCGCGCTGGGCGAGGATGAGAAGGATGGGGATGAAGATGATGGCAAAGGCTCGATAATAGTTGGAGCGCTTGGCGTTGAGCTTGAAGTTGTAGCCACTAAATAGCTTGGCCAGCGCCAGCGCCGTGGCAAACTTGCCAAACTCCGCCGGCTGCATGCTCATCGACCCAAATACAAGCCACGACCGCGAGCCTTTGATATCCGGCGCCACAAAGATGGTGATGAGCAAGACGAAAAGCATCCCTACATATATCGGGTAGGCATACGTCTCATACATCCGCGCATCTATCAGTAGCACCACCAGCGCCAGCCCCAGCGCCAGCCCTATCCAGCGTATCTGCTTGCCCGAAAACTCGCTGTAGTCAAATATCGAGGCGTGGTCAAAGTCGTAGCTCGCGGCATACACGCTAAACACTCCCGCTATCACCAATAGCAGGTAGATCACCACCGTCGGCCAGTCGAGGTAGCGAAAGGTTGAGGCTTCGCGATTAATGCTTCTTGACTCCACTATATAATATTGTATTTGCTTCAAGCATATTGTTTTCGATATACTTACGTCCCTCCGATATCTCGCCGTTGAGATACTTCTCGATGACCAGACTGCCTATCGGCACCCCGTAGGTGGCGCCAAAGCCCGCATTCTCCACGTAGACACACACGGCTATCTGAGGGTCGTCGTAGGGCGCGAAGCCTATAAAAGCCGAGTGGTCGCGTCCATGAGGGTTTTGGGCCGTCCCCGTCTTGCCAGCCACTTCGATGCCTGGCAGGTTGGCTCCGCGACACGTGCCTCCCAGCACTGCTCCGCGCATACCCTCGGCAATGTCGGCAAAGTAGCTCTGCTCTATCGTGGGGTAGCGACGCTCCAGTAGCTCGGCAGGCATCACCGTGTCTTGTATCTCCTTCACCACGTGGGGCGTGATAAACCATCCTCGGTTGGCTATCGTGGCGCATAGGTTGGCTATCTGTAGCGGCGTGGCCAGCACCTCGCCTTGGCCTATCGCCACAGAGATGATGGTGTTGGCGCTCCAACGATTCTCGCCATAAAACTTGTCGTAGAACTTAGCGTTTGGAATAAACCCTCGGCTTTCGCCCGGCAGGTCCACTCCGAGCTTGTAGCCATAGCCCAGCGACACCAGATGATTTTTCCACACCTCAAATGCCTTGGCCGGGGTGCCATACTTGGAGCGTCGGTCAATCATTGCCTTGAACCCCCAGCAGAAGTAGGCGTTGCACGAGGTGGCCAGCGCAGGCTTCAAGGGCAATGGCGACCCATGGCCGTGGCATCCCACCTTCAAGCGCCCATTGATATAGCCGTGATAACAGGGATAAGTGGTGGCGGTGTTGATGATACCTTCCTCCAGAAAGATGAGGCCTTGGGTGGGCTTGAAGGTCGACCCCGGAGGATAGGCGCCCATCAGAGCGCGGTCAAAGAGGGGCTTGTAGAAGTCGTTGGTGAGCATGCGGTAGTTGGCTCCGCGTTGACGCCCTACGAGCAGCGAGGGATCGTAGCTCGGCGCCGACACCATGGCCAGTATCTCGCCCGTCTTAGGCTCGATGGCCACCACAGCTCCAATCTTGTTGACCATCAGCGACTCGGCATACTGTTGCAGCTCGATGTCGAGGCTCAGCTTGAGGTTGCGCCCCGACACTGCCCCACGGTCGTGGGCCCCGTCCTCATAGCGTCCTTGTATCTGTCCGCGAGCGTCGCGGATGAGGATCTCTACGCCCTTCTCGCCGCGCAGATAGCGCTCATAGCTCTTCTCCACGCCGAGGTCGCCCGTGTAGTCGCCCGAGCGATAATAGGGGTCGCGGTCGATGTCGGTCTTCGACACCTCGCGTATGTTGCCCAGCACGTTGGCCGCGCAGTTGTAGTTATACTGCCTGAGGATGCGTTTCTGGATGAAGAAGCCCGGGAAGCGATACATCTTCTCTTGTAGCTTGCCATAATCTTCTGGCGAGAGGTGGGTCATAAACACCTGAGGCGTGTAGCTGGAATAGCCTGGATTGAGGCGTCGGTCTTTCATATCCACCATACGCTTGTCAAACTGCTCGCGCGTAATGCCCAGAGTGTTGCAGAAGTCGATGGTGTCAAAAGGCTGCACGTCGCGTGGTATGAGCATCACGTCGTAGGCCGGTTGATTGAACACCACTACTCGCCCTTCGCGGTCGTAGATTATCCCTCGCGAGGGGTAGACGGCCTTGCGTAGGAAGGCGTTGGAGTCGGCATACTCTTTGTAGCGCGAGTCGAGCACCTGGAGGCTGAAAAGCTGGATAAGGTAGATGACCACTATCACCACCACAATACCCCCAATCACATACTTTCGCTTCTCAAGATTATAGTCTTTTCTCACGCTTTATTGGGAGTGATGATGTCGATGCAGATTAAGAGAAGAGTGGTAAGCAGAGTGGAGCACACTATTCTCAACAGAAGCATCAAGGGATTAAACAACGAAAATGAAGCTATCAAGAATATCAATATACAGAAGATGAGGGTAGCCGTCACAGCATACTTCAAGTAGATGCCAAAGCCCAGCGAATGGATTGAGGGGCAGGGGTCGGTGAGGTCCTCCTCGCGAGGGAAATATAGGCGCAGGGCGCTGCGGCGCAAGGCGGCAAGGATGGTGCAGGCCAAGGCGTTCATCCCCTGGGTGTCGGAGAAGATGTCGACCACCAGCCCAAGAAAGAATCCGATGGTCAGCACCCAGTTGATGCTAAGTGTCACCGGCAGACGCAGCAGGATATAGATGAAAGCAAAAGGCACAGCCACGTTGAAGAGACACACGTGATTAAACACTATCACCTGTGCCAGAACGAGTATCAACGTCAGTAGTATAAACTGTAGAGCTAACTTAGTCACAATTGCCTTTTTACTTTTGCCTTAATACTTTTGCCTTTTGCCTTAATACTTTTGCCTTTTGCCTTAATACTTTTGCCTTTTGCCTTTTGCCTTTTGCCTTAATACTTTTGCCTTAATCTATCGTCTGTTCCACCTCCATTAGCTCCTCCTTGAGGCTGTCGCGGATGAGACGCACCGTGGAGAGCGTGGTGAAGTCGGTGAAGAGGTCAACGCGCAGAGCCACGAAGTTCTCGTCATGGTCCTTCATGCTGTGGCGCACCACCCCCACTGGCACCCCCTCGGGAAACACTGTGGAGTAGCCGCTGGTCACTATCGTGTCGCCGGGAGCATAGACAGCATGGCGCGGCAGCTCCTCCAGAATGGCCTCGCTGGGGCTTTTGCCGTCCCACACCAGCGACCCCACTTGGTCGTGGCCCTTCACCTTGCACGACAGGCGCAGGTGGCTATTGAGCAGCGAAATTACCCTCGCCGTGTGGGGCCCTACGATGTTGACTATACCCACCACTCCGTTCTGGTCCACCACGCCCATCTCGGGCTTCACACCATCAAGCTCCCCCTTCTCTATAGTAATATAGTTGAAGGGGCGATTCACGCTATTGTTGATCACCGTGGCGATGATAAAGCTATAGCGCATCATCGCCGAGTCGACGCTCATGGTGTCGGCGTAGGCCATCTCGCGATATCGGCTTATCTGGTGCTTAAGGGCCAGCACCTCCATTTCCAGGTCGGCATTGCGGCGCTGCAGGTCTTCGTTGATGTCGCGCAGGTGGAAGTAGGAGGTGACGTTGTTGGTGGCTCCATACACAGCGGCGCTCATCGCGTTGGCCGAGGTGAGGTAGATATGATGCTGGTAAGGATTGCTATTGAATAGCAGTATACAACTCACCACCACATAGATAATAAACAATATCCATGCGCTGTAACGTACGATGAAGTTGAGAAGGTTTCTCACTTATCCTGCACCTCCCTATAGCTCTATGTCGCCTTCGTAGCGTCAATAATTCCCCCTCTTGATTAGCGTATCAAGAAGGAGAATTTGTCTACGTTCTTAAGGGCTACGCCCGTACCCTTTGCCACAGAGAGCAGAGGATCCTCGGCGATGTGAAATTGGATGCCAATCTTGTCGGTGAGGCGCTTGTCAAGACCGCGCAGCATAGCGCCGCCGCCGGCCAGATAGATGCCATTGCGCACGATGTCGGCGTAAAGTTCAGGAGGCGTCTGCTCCAAGGCGCTCAGCACGGCTGCCTCAATCTTGGAGATCGACTTCTCAATACAGTGGGAGATCTCCTGGTAGGATACTGGCACCTCCATGGGCAGCGCAGTCATCTGGTTGGGGCCATGCACGATGTAGTCCTCGGGGGGATTCTCAAGCTCTGTCAGCGCTGAGCCTACGCTCATCTTGATGAGCTCGGCGGTGCGCTCGCCCACCTTCACGTTGTGCACTCGGCGCATGTGGTCCTGGATGTCGTCCGTAAGGTCGTCGCCGGCTATCTGTATGCTCTTGTTGGAGACGATACCGCCAAGCGAGATGACAGCAATCTCGGTCGTGCCGCCACCTATGTCGACAATCATGTTGCCTTCGGGAGCAGTGACGTCGAGGCCTATACCCAAGGCAGCAGCCATAGGCTCATAGAGCATGTAGACGTCGCGACCGCCGGCATGCTCCGAGCTGTCGCGCACAGCGCGTATCTCCACCTCGGTGGAGCCCGAAGGTATGCCCACCACCATGCGCAGCGAGGGGCTAAACCATCGGCTCTTGGTGGAGGCTTTCTCCACGAGGCCGCGGATCATCATCTCCGCAGCGTTAAAGTCGGCTATTACGCCCTTGCGTAGAGGGCGTATGGTGCGTATATTGGCGTTTTCCTTGCCTTGCATTTGTTGCGCTTCCTTGCCGACAGCCATGAGCTTGCCGGTGCGCACTTCGACAGCCACTATCGAGGGCTCGTCAATCACTATCTTATCGTTGTGGATGATGATAGTGTTGGCGGTGCCGAGGTCGATGGCTATCTCTTTTGTTAATGAGAATATTCCCATTTAGTATAATGTGTATGTTAATAAATAATCGCTGAATCGCGTAATCGATGAATCGTTAAATGGCGAAAGCCACTTTTGCCTTAATACTTTTGACTTTTGACTTTTGCCTTTTGCCTTTTGACTTAATACTTTTGCCTTTTGCCTTAATCAGTGCTTGAAGTGGCGGAAGCCAGTGGCGGCCATGGCCATGTCGTGGGCGTTGCAGTAGTCGATGCTCTCTTGGTCGCGGATGGAGCCGCCGGGATGCACCACAGCTTCGATGCCTGCCTCGTGGGCTATCTCCACACAGTCGGCAAAGGGGAAGAAGGCGTCGCTGGCCATCACAGCCCCCTTGAGGTCGAAGCCAAACGATTGAGCCTTGGCGATGGCCTGCTTAAGGGCGTCGACGCGCGATGTCTGGCCCACACCGCTGGCAAGCAGTTGCTGGCCCTTGGCGAGGACTATGGCGTTGCTCTTGCTGTTTTTCACTATCTTGTTGGCAAAGAGCAGGTCGGTCATCTGCTCGGGGGTGAGGGCGCGGGTGGTCACCTGCTTGAGGTCGTCGACGGTCTCCACCTTGAGGTCGCGCTGCTGCACGAGGGCACCGTTCAATATCGAGCGATACTGGCGGGTGGTGTCGAGCTGGCCGTGCTGCTCAAGGATTATGCGGTTTTTCTTCTGCTCCAGGATGGGGAGGGCTCCTTCTTCGTAGCTGGGAGCGATAATCACCTCAAAGAATATCTTGTTGACCTCCTCGGCAGTGGCTGCGTCGATGGGGCGATTGGCAATGATGATGCCGCCAAAGGCCGACACAGGGTCGCCTGCCAGAGCGTCCTTCCAAGCCTCGAGCATCGTGGGGCGCGAAGCCAGGCCACAGGCGTTGTTGTGCTTGAGGATGGCGAGGGTGGGCTCCGTAAACTCGCTTATCAGACACACTGCGGCGTCGATGTCGAGCAGGTTGTTGTAGCTTATCTCCTTGCCGTGGAGCTGAGTGAAGAGGCGCGAGAAGTCGCCATAGAAGGTACCCTCCTGATGGGGGTTCTCACCGTAGCGCATGTGCTTGGCGCCGTTGACGGCGATACGCAGGTCGGTGGGCTGCTCGTCGCGGCTGAAGTAGTTGAAGATGGCGGTGTCGTAGCCCGACGATACGGCAAAGGCCTGGCCGGCAAACCAGCGGCGATCTTCCAGCGTGGAGGCTGCAGCGCCATTGCGCTTCATCATCTGGGAGAGAGGGGCATACTGAGCCTTGGAGGCTACGATTACTACGTCGTTGTAGTTTTTGGCAGCGGCGCGTATGAGCGAGATGCCGCCTATATCTATCTTTTCGATAATGTCTTCGTGGGAAGCTCCCGAGGCAACGGTGGCCTCAAAGGGGTAGAGGTCTACGATCACGAGGTCAATCTCAGGTATCTCGTATTGAGCCATCTGGGCGCGGTCGCCTTCGTTGTCGCGACGTCCCAGGATGCCACCAAACACCTTGGGGTGGAGCGTCTTCACGCGGCCACCGAGGATCGAAGGGTAGGTGGTGAGGTCTTCTACTGCCTGGCAGGGGTAGCCGAGGCTTTCGATAAACGATTTGGTGCCGCCGGTGGAGAGAAACTTCACGCCGCAGCTATGGAGAGTATAGAGGATGTCGTCGAGACCTTCTTTGTGGTAGACGGAGATGAGGGCTGTTTTGATGGGCTTCATATTGGGTTGTGGTTTAATTAAGGTGCAAAATTACAAAAAAAGGCCCATAAAAATGAGCCTCTTTGATAGTTTATAGTTTTTTTTCTGCAATGCCGAGTTCCTGTAGCATGAATGGAGCCGTTGGGCTGTCGGTCTGGGCTATCTCTTCGGGGGTGCCGGTGGCCATGATGCGTCCTCCGTTTTTGCCTCCTTCAGGGCCCATGTCGATGATATAGTCGGCCATCTTGAGGATGTCGGTGTTGTGTTCTATCACCAGCACCGTGTTGCCTTTGTCCACCAGGCGGTTAAATACCTTGAGCAGCACGTTGATATCCTCGAAGTGGAGGCCGGTGGTGGGTTCGTCGAGCAGGAAGAGGGTGCGGCCAGTGTCGCGCTTGGCGAGTTCGGTGGCCAGCTTCACTCGTTGATTCTCCCCCCCGGAGAGGGTGGATGATGGTTGGCCGAGCTTGATGTAACCGAGCCCTATGTCTTGCAGCACCTTAATCTTGGAGAGGATATTGGGGATACCGGCAAAAAACTCTACGGCTTGATTGATGGTCATGTCGAGCACGTCGGCTATCGACTTGCCCTTGAAGCGCACTTCGAGCGTCTCGCGATTGTAGCGGCGCCCACCACACACCTCGCAGGGTACGAGGACATCGGGCAGGAAGTTCATCTCGATGGTCTTGTAGCCGTTGCCGCTGCAAGCCTCGCAGCGTCCGCCGCTCACGTTGAAGGAGAAGCGCCCCGGCTTGTAGCCGCGTATCTTGGCCTCGGGAAGGCTTACGAAGAGATTGCGTATGTCGGTAAACACTCCCGTGTAAGTGGCTGGATTGGAGCGCGGCGACTTGCCCAGCGGCGACTGGTCGACGGTCACCACCTTGTCGATATTCTCTATTCCCTCTATCTCCTGATATGGAAGGGGCTCTTGGAGCGAACGATAGAAGTGGCGGCTAAGGATAGGCTGCAGAGTGGCGTTGATGAGGCTCGACTTGCCGCTCCCCGACACCCCCGCCACGCAGGTCAGTGTCCCCAAGGGGATGGTGAGGTCTACGCTTTGTAGGTTGTTGCCAGTGGCTCCCTTCAAGGTCAAGTATTTCCCGTTGCCGGGCCTACGCTTGGCGGGGAGAGCTATCGTGCGCTCGCCGTTGAGATATGAGGCGGTAAGGGTATGGGTCTTGAGCATCTCTTTGGGTGTGCCGGCAAAGGCCACGCGACCCCCCTTGCGGCCTGCCCCTGGACCTATGTCGACTACATAATCGGCGTCGAGCATCATGTCGCGGTCGTGCTCCACTACGATTATAGAGTTGGAGGCGTCGCGTAGCTTCTTGAGCGAGTCGATGAGGCGGCGGTTGTCGCGCTGGTGGAGGCCAATGCTTGGCTCGTCGAGGATATACATCACGTTGACGAGCTCCGACCCTATCTGGGTGGCCAAGCGTATACGTTGGCTTTCGCCGCCCGACAGGGTAGCCGAGTTGCGGTCGAGCGAGAGGTAGCCAAGACCCACGTCGACCAGAAAGCCCAGGCGCGTGCGTATCTCCTTTAGTATCTCGCTGGCTATTAGGCGTTGGGTAGGTGATAGACGCTCTTCTACCGTGCAGGCCCACTGGTGGAGGTCAGCGATGTCGAGGCGGCATAGCTGAGCTATGTTCTTGCCGTCGACAAAGAAGTGGAGGGCCTCGCGGTTGAGGCGCTGGCCTTCACACTCTGGGCAGCGAACGCGAGAGAAAAACTGCCCGCTCCACTTCTGAGCCGCCGCGCTGGCATCCTCCGCCTGCTGCATCTCGATGTATTTCACCAGGCCTTCGTAGGGGAGGAAATAGTTGGAGGTCGACATGGTCTCGTTTTGGATATGCAGGCGCTCGGTCGTGCCGTTGAGGATGTCGTTGATAGCCTCTTCCGATAGCTGGCCGATCGGTGTCTTTATCGTGTGGCCATACTTCTGGCAGATGGCTTCAATCTGCCAGAATATCATGCTGTTGCGATACTTCCCCAAGGGCAAGATACCTCCCGAGGCTATCGACTGAGCGGGGTTGGGCATTATCTTGGCGCGGTCAACGAGGTTCACCGTCCCTAGCCCCTTGCAGCAAGGGCAAGCGCCTTGTGGCGAGTTGAACGAGAAGTTGTGGGGCGCAGGCTCGCGATAGGAGAGGCCAGTGGCGGGGTCCATCAGCTGTTGGCTGTAGTGGCTTAGCTTGTCGGTGTCGGCCTCGTAGATGCTCAGCTGCTTGTCGCCTTGGCGCAGGGCTTCGGCCACGGTGTCGCGCAGGCGTTGCTCATCTTTAGGGTTGACTTTCAGTCGGTCCACCACCAGCTCTATTGTGTGGTTTTTATATCGGTCGAGTTTCATGCCGAAGGCTATCTCGCGCATCTCGCCGTCTACTCTCACGTTGAGGTAGCCTTTCTTGCGGAGTGTCTCGAATAGCTCTTTATAGTGGCCCTTGCGATTCTTGACGATAGGCGCAAGGATATATATCTTCTGTCCTTGGTGACGTTCAAGGATGAGGTTGACTATCTTCTCCTCTGTGTATTTCACCATTGGCTCCCCTGAGAGGTAGCTGCGAGCCTCCCCAACGCGGGCAAAGAGCAGGCGCAGGAAGTCGTAAATCTCTGTGGTGGTGCCGATGGTGCTTCGTGGGTTGCGGTTGATGGTCTTCTGCTCGATGGCTATTACGGGGCTGAGGCCGCTGACGGAGTCAACGTCGGGACGCTCCAGCGCTCCGAGCATATTGCGAGCGTAGGAGGAGAATGTCTCCACGTAGCGTCGCTGTCCCTCGGCGTAGATGGTGTCGAAGGCCAGCGACGACTTGCCGCTCCCGCTCAAGCCCGTGATTACAGTCAGGGCATTGTGGGGAATCGAGACATCGATATTCTTCAGATTGTGTACACGCGCACCTTCTACTACGAGCTGGTTCATTGGGCAGTCCAAGAGGGGTTATAGGTTGAGCGTTTCTGCGACGAGCGATAGAGCGAACTCTTCTTTGGCACGTAGACGCGATATGTCTTGCCGGTCTTGTTGGGCAGCTCTTTGGAGCGTATCCATGGGTTGAGCTCGCGCAGCATCATGTAGTTGGTGCCATGGTCGATAGCCCACTGGGGCCAGTCGGCCACAGGCTTCGACACCTCTACCACCTCGTATTCGTAGGGCTGGTAGAGCTGGTCGTCGCGCAGCTTGAAGCCGTAGGCTGCTGGGTCCTCGAGGATGGTCTTCATAGCCAGCAGGCGAAACATATAGCGCGATGTCTCATCCGTGAGATAGAGGTCGTAGGCCGACGTCTGTTGCTGGGCCTCCAACTCGCGCGAGATGCGCCCCATGCCACCGTTGTAGCTCGCGGCCACCGACTCCCAGTTGCCATATTTCGCCAGGGCTTTCTTCAGGTAGCGACAGGCTGCCTCGGTGGCTTTCTCGGGATGATAACGCTCGTCAACATAGTCGTTGACCTCCAGTCCGTATTCTTTGGCTGTGGCGGGCATGAATTGCCATAGCCCAGCGGCTTTGGCGCCTGAGAGAGCGCGTGGATTGAGATTGCTCTCTATGCAGGCCAGATAGACCAGATCGATGGGCACTCCGTTGGCTTTCAGTATGGGGATGATGACGGGGAAGTAGCGGTTGGCGCGCTTCAGCGTCAGCAGGGTGTTGCCGTGGGTATAGGTCATGGCCGAGAGTTCGCGGTCCATGCGCTCATACATGTCTATGCGGTCGAGGTCGATTTTCTTGCCAGCGAAGCTGACTGAGGAGGGCACCGTGGGCGACACCACCTCGGCAAATTCTGGCGCCGGGGCGGCTTGAGGTTCAACGGCCCAGGCTCTCGTGGAGCAGCCTTCGATAATAATGGCGCTGGCTGCCAGCGCGGGGATAAAGTATTTTAGCATGATCAAAATGAAGATTATTAGGAGATTGCTGATTCTATAAGCCCTATAGGGCCTATACTTCTATTTATAGCCGATGATATTGATGTCGCCGCTGAGATTGTAGGCGCGGTCGTCGGCGCCACGGGCTTTGATGACATAATAGTAAACTCCAGGACCTACGTATTTGCCCTTATACTTCCCGTCCCAGCCCAGCGCAGGGTCGGTGAAGGAGTAGAGCTTTACTCCCCAGCGGTTGAAGATATGACATTCAAACTCCACTATCGACTGGTAGCTCACCTTCCACTCGTCGTTGACCCCATTCTGGTCGGCAGGCGAGAAGGCATTGGGGCAGCGTAGATACGACTCGCCTATCGAGATGATGTAGGTGTCGCTCATCCATTCGCAAGAACCTTCGGCATTGGCGGTCACGAATCGTAGGTAGGTGGTTCCAGCCGTGCGAAAAGTAAAGGCTGTCTGGGCTTCGTTGATGCGGATGGTGTAGTCGGTAAAGTCGTAGTCGTCGCTCATCTGCCATTCGGCGTAGATGGCAGCGTCGGTTAGGTAGGCGTTCATTGTCACATCCACTGGCGCTGAGCCTCCCAGCTCGGTACCATCCGGGGCTGTGGTTTCGCCTGTGTCGGCGTCGAGCTGCAGGATTTCGATGATGGCGCTGACGGCCGTGGGCTGGAGGGTAGAAGAGGTGACGCTCACCGCTTGACCCCACTCTCTCAGGAAGCGGTCGCCCTCGAGTGTAAAGCTGGTGGAGCAATATACCGGGTCGAGGTAGATGTAGGTGGAGGCCGATTCGAGGCTCTTTGTGATTTGCTCGGTCGACCATGCATTTTCTCCCTCCACCTGATTAGTGTAGCTTAGCTCCAACTCGCGGTCGAGGGTCACGGCGCGCCCAGTAATGGAGTAGTAGATGATGGCGTCGGCCGAGCCGTCAAAGAGCAGGGCTGTCTCGCTGCATCCGCTATCCTCCGTGTCGGGCTCCAGCGAGGTGGCGCTGTAGCGGTGGAGAGAGTAGTCTACGAGCCAGAAGTAGTAGGTCTTGACCGAGCCTTCCGATGTTACCTCTTGGATGATATAGCCAGTGTCGGGGGAAAGTGTGGAGAGTGTCCACTGCGCCCCATCGCGGCTGATGCCGCTGGTGATGGTCTCGGCATAGCCTCCGCCGCGGCTGTCATAGCTTTGCCAAGCTACTGTGGATGATGCCGATGAAGCAGTAAAGGTGGCCGTCACGCCGCTAAGGCCGTCGATCACCACCACCGCGTCGAGCCCCGTCGACGACGGAGCCTCAACGCTGATAGCCGACCGCGACAATCCGCTCCACTCCACCGGCAAGGAGCCTCCGCGCGCCTCTACCGAAGCCGCCAAGGCGACGCCTGCGGCAACCACCGCAAAGAAATATTTCAGGTTCTGAATAGCCATAAAATGCAAAGATACTCATAATCCCCGACATGGCAAAAACAGCTAATAAAATTGTTGCATTCTAGAGTCACCTACTCTCAACAAGCAAGTGCAAAATTACGAAAGAGCCTTGAAAAATTCTTTAGTGGGGGTAGAAAATTTAATTTTCTCTCTGGGTCGTCGGTTAAGTTTAAGTTGAACTTTATGTACCTCCTCGTCAGAAACCAACCGGAAATCGGTTCCTTTTGGGAAGTATTGGCGTATAAGCTTGTTGGCGTTTTCGATAGCCCCTTTCTGCCACGAAGAGTATGAGTCAGCGAAGAACACCTTAGTTTTCAAAGACTTTGCGAACTCTTGATGGTCATAGAACTCTGTGCCGTTGTCGGTGGCGATAGTCTTCAGGGCATTGGAGCCGCGATATGCGAAGAGCATCTGGATTATGGCCTCCTTGACGGCGCTGTGGTGTTTTGTCTCCAACCTCTTGATGAGCACATAGGAACAGGACCTCTCAACGAGGGTCACCAGGCAGCTCCGCTGGCCTTTGCCCACAATCAGGTCCAGTTCCCAGTCGCCGAAGCGGGTGCCGTCAGCCTCGGGTGGACGGCTGTGGATGGATGTTCGGTTGGGGATGTTGGTGGCCTTTGTGACCTTGGGCATCTTCTGGTGATGGCGGTATTTCATCTTGTGGCGGCAGTGCACGCTAAGTTCCGGGTGTTTCCGTATGTGCCTATATATGCTTTCGTGGGATATGTGCATGCCCTGCAGCGCCAGATGGGCGGATATCTGCTGGGGTGACCACTGTTCTTGTTCCAGAAGCCTGACGGCCTCTTTCATTAGCCCGGGTTTGAGTCGTCGGTTGACGCAGACACGTTCCCGGCGTTCCATGGCATACTCGTGGGCCACCTTCCAACTGTAATGTCGGCCTTTGCGGCAGCTGTTACGCTTTAACTCACGCGAAATAGTTGACTGAGAGACCCCTACGATGGCAGAGATCTCTTTTTGGGCGTTCCATTTTGTAATAACGCCTGAATTTGCGACCTTTGCTGCGAGGTCAGTTGTTTGTATTTTTTCATTTTAGCAACACAAAGTTAGCTGATCTCGGGGAGACTGTGAAGCCTCCCCTTTATTTTTGTGTTGCTTGTCAAGAAGTTACCATTTGCGCCGTTGGGTCATCCGTGGGGTTGGGGATGGGCTGCGGCTTTTGAAGCCCCATCCCCAACCCCACGGCCGCCCCAACGTCGAGCGGCAAAAAACATGTAGGCTATTCAGTCCCGAGGTTTTGCACTTCGGTTGTGAAACTGGAAATTTGCATAGGAAAGATATATAAACCGCCTATTCTTGAAATATTATAACCTTGTTCGAGTCAACTTATTTTAGGAAAAGACAGTTCGAGGCCTGTAAGATTAGAGTATCGTATGGGGTGGTCGAGGCGCTCCTTGGCGCTGTAGCGCCAGGGGAGGGCTCGGTAGAGGACCTTCAGGGAATGGGCTGTGCACTCGCCGAAGGCCGCGCTGAGGTAGGTAAGTGCGCGAATGGTTGTGGAGGCGGCTCTCCATTGGCTAGTGTAGTAAGCATATGGTATCATACTTCCTTGATTTTCATTGTGCAACTGTCAAAAGATTCATTCAGACCCAGAAGTCGGATGGCTCGATCTGTGAATAACAGAGTCTAGATATTCTCTATAGTTGTAACGTTTCAGAAGATATTCCCCATTAGAGGAAGGAAGAATCTCTCCGCTAATTGAATCTTTCTCTGTCGTTACGTAGAAGAATTTAATTGTGTTTTTCTTAGAAATACTTAACAAAATTGGGATAGCGGCTAAAGATTTTGCTCGATAATGAGAATTTAATGTGTCTTTTAGATGAGATATGGTGTTTATTGTTTTCACAGTTTCTATATGTTTTTTGATGGTATCTTCCAAAATTAGTTCTACTTTATTCTCCATATCTATTCCTTTGATATAGTAGTTTAAATCCTCTCCAAGAGAATCCGCAAATACTATGTCTTTGATTTTATAGTGGATTCCATTTACACCTGAAGGACGCCCTCCACTAAAAGGGCTATAATAGCGGTTTACATAACGAATTTGGAATAACAAGGCGAAATAATCCTGATCTTCTTCTCCGTTTGTAACATTTAGTGCTTTCAACTGAGCCCCCACGATTTCAAAATTTCTATAATTATGTTCCGCTGGTAGGCTTACCAAACAAGTTGTAATAGCAATTGTGATAGGACTTACTATAATACACAGAGTTATTATTATCCAGGATTTTCTCATCTTTGTATCTTATTAAAATCTTTGTAAGTAAATGTTGAAAAATAGTTTATATCAGATTTTTTGCGTAACTTTGTTAAGACATAAGGAGGTGCCACAATCGCAAAAATCCAAGTTATACAACTGACAGACAAACAACGTCTGCAATTGGAGGAGGGCTTTTGCATGGGCAAAGCTATGCATACCGTATGCGCTGTCGCGCAATCCTGTTAAAATCCCAGGGATTGACCTCAAAAGAGGTTGGTCTACAGACGGAATTGATCCACATCTCTGTCAATGCTTGGATAAAACGCTTCCAAGCCGAAGGGATCAACGGATTGGAGACACGGCTGGGGCGTAGGCGCAAGCCCATAATGGATTGCTCGGCCGAGGAAGCTGTGCGCAAAGCCATCGAACAGGACAGACAGAGCGTCAAGATGGCCAAGGAGGCGTGGTAGCGATCTACGTGGAAGGAGGCGAGCGAGAGCACCTTCAGAGCTTTTTTATCCGCACTGGCACGAGATATAGACGTATAAGGAAACGTCCCAAGGGGAATCCCTCGTCGCAGCTCTATGCGTACAAGACCGAGAAGTTGCAAGAACTCGAAAGCCAGGCAAAAGCAGGACTCATCGACCTTTATTTCGGGGACGAGAGCCATATCTGCACTGAGGGATACGAGCCTTACGGCTGGCAATTCAGCGGTGAGGATGTCTTCATACCCTATCAAAGAGGCCAACGCCACAACCTCTTCGGTATGATAGACCGCACCAACCGCTATGGCGGCTTTTCCTCCACGGGCAGCATCAATGCTGACAAAATAGCCGACTTCCTTGACCGGCTCTCTTTCTCCATCAGAAAGGACACGTTTGTCGTGCTCGATAACGCAAGCATCCATCCAGGGAAGCTTATCAGGGAACTTAGGCCGATATGGGAGAAAAGGGGATTGCTCCTCTTCTTTCTGCCTCCATATGGCCCACATTTGAACATCGCCGAAACTTTGTGGCGAAAACTTAAGAGCAAATGGCTCAGGCCTGCGGATTACGTCTCCACAGATTCTCGGCTCTACGCAACTAACATGGCGTTGGCGGCAGTTGGGTCTGAACTCTATATAAACTGTGCCCATGCGGCTTAGTATAAATTAATTTCTACTAGTTACTTATCTTATTTAAGAGGTACTATCATTATCCCCAGAATTAGATTAGTGATGGAGCCCAGGGAATCCTCTCCATACGACCAATAAGTGGAAGATGGTGTAAGAATCTGAAGGTAATGATAGGTGATCAAGTTAATATATGTAAGACCCACCACAAAGTTGGAATCATAATTTAGATTTGCAATATACTCTTTGGAAGGAAGGCATTTCGTTTCTATGTTTCTTGCCCCTGCGGCCTTGAAGAGCGATTCCAAGTTTAGCGGGGTCATGTAGGACTGGATACCTCCACCGTCCTTGAAAGGATTATAACTCAGCAAGTTGTTGGTGGTGTTGACGAAGGCACCCTGAAGGATGGCATCGGCAGGTTGCACCTCGACCTTTTCCAAATCGCTTTGTGTGCCGTAACGGGAATATTTACAGGAGACAATCTCCATATTCCCAAGCATTCCTCTGCCAGTTTTGTAAAGTGAAAGCACTGCTGTCCGGAGAAATTTTCCCTAACAAGGTTTAAATAATTAATAATTAAT
>JAJBVL010000062.1 GCA_020859845.1 Bacteroidales bacterium | reverse complement strand
TATCTAAACTTACAAAGGTAAGTTGTAAGATTTAGTACTTTTTGGTCTCTATATGGTAGAGGGGCGTTTCTTCCCCATACTAACCATAAACTTTTAAACCATTAATAATCATTCATGACTAACAGACTATTTTTCTTGGGTCTTACCTCCTTGCTTTTCATTGGCTGTAGCCAGCAAGACCCCATCGTCTCTCCTCCAGAGGAGACGCCAACTATAGGACAAAGAGCATTGCTTACATCTCGAAAGCCAAGATTGCCTATACTAATAATGGATATTCTAATGTATCGCAAAGTAATTATTCCGTGAATACCATAGAATCTGAATTGTCTCTCAATAGGGTAGTCAACATGTTTGGTAGTCGCTCAGGAGGAAGTGGTCATTCCTGGGTTTGTGACGGAAGTTTTTGCGCTAGTTCTCAGACGGAGATAAAACTCGTGGCCTATGTTGGGGAGTTTTATACTATGTTGGGGGCTCCATTGGAAGAAGTTTGGTCTACTACAAAAAACTCCTCAGGCAATCCCTATTGGCATCATAATTGGGGCTGGAGAGGTATAGCCAATGGATGGTATGAATACGGACAATATAATCCATCTTACCAGAACACGACTTATACTTATTCAGATATCAAAATTCTTTATAAACTTTATTAACCTTATGAAAACGATTAAAATTAAGCTTCTTGCCATCGTACTGATCATGGCACAAACATCCATTTTCTGGAGTTGTGATTCCTCCAGTTCCGAGGAACAGGAGAACGTGCGTGTCAACATCATGCTGTCAAGAGCAGAGGAAGAGATTGTAAATAATAATGTCACTTTTTCTCTCCAGTTGTTATCTGCTCTTGATTCAACGACCAACACCAACTTTATAGTCTCTCCATTGGCAGCGGCCAACAACTTGGTGCTCTTTGCCAATGGCGCTTCCGGTGAGACCCTGGAGCAAATAATCAACACCCTCAATGGGGGAAATACTGATCTTGGCACAATAAACTCCCTGTATCAAAGAATACTCACTACCCTCCCCACCATGGATAATGAGAGTAAGTTAAACATATATAACAGTTATGGCTATTGTGTGGAGGAATGGGGGGATTTCACTCCTACTTTTTCAGATGCTTTGCAATCTTTTGATACAGAAATTTTGCCCCTATATGAGGATTTTAATTCCATGGAGGAAGGAATAGAAAACTGGGCCTCAAAGAAAAGCGGCAAGAAAGTGTCCTTCAATAATATGTGGAAAGATGCGTACTCAATCCTGACTAACATTGTCAATTTCCAAGGCAGATGGAAAGAGAAATTTGAAGAAAAGGACACCAAGACAAAGGCCTTTTATGGCCTCACTTCCACCGTCAATGTGCCAATGATGCAAAACTCCTCTCTGGATTGTTGGTCGGGCGCTTCGACTGATTTCACCTGGGCGTTGATACCATTTGGCAATTCTTCTTTTTCGTTAATATTGGCTATGCCTGAAATTGGCGTGGCAGAAAGAGGAGCTCAACTTTTGGCCCATGGAAGCTGGGAAGAGGCGTCCAATTTAAAACATGCAAAGGTAAACCTGTCGATGCCTCGCTTTACCTTGGAAACAGATATGGATCTTACGGGTGCGCTAAAGGCGATGGGAATAGAGAAAGCTTTTGATGAAGGGAGGGCAGAATTCCCCTTGTTATACGAAAACAAAGCCGAGCGCCCATATTTAACCCAAATGCTTCAATGCTCAAGAATTGAGGTCAATGAGGCAGGAGCTAAAGTTGTAACGGTTTCTTCAACAGGTGCAGGTGAGTATACAGATAATATAGAATTGATTGAAACTGTAGTAATCGACCATCCGTTCTACTTCTTCATCCGTGAGCAGAGCACGGGGCTCATCCTCTTCATGGGCAAGGTAGAGGATCTGTAAATTTAATGATGGTTTAAAATGATAGAGGCGTGGCTGCGATTCACAGTGTAGCCACGCCTGTTTATATAAAGGGCAAGGTTAAAGTTTGGGATGCTCGCCAAAAAGAGTTATATTTGCGTTTTGATAATCCACGCAAGCCCCAATGACGAAGACGCAGCCAAGACGCAGATACCCCATAGGCATACAGACCTTCGAGAAGATTCGCGAAGGTGGGTACCTCTATATCGACAAGACGGAGGTAATCTACAATCTCATAAACTCCGATTCCAACTACATATTCCTGAGCCGTCCGCGACGTTTCGGCAAGAGCTTGCTGTGCTCCACTCTGCGAGCCTACTTCGAGGGGCGACGCGACCTCTTCGAGGGCTTGGCTTTGGACCGCCTTGCCACCGACTGGACGCCTCACCCCGTGGTGCACCTGAGCCTCGGAGGCATCAAGACGCAGGACCCGGCGACGCTCCGCGGCTCCATCCATAATGCCTTGGAATGGATAGAGAGGGGATTTGGGATTGACGGCAACGAGGGTATGAGTCTCGGCGACCGCCTGATGAAGATTATCAAGGATCCAGCGGAGAAGACCGGCCAGCCGACAGTGGTGATCATCGACGAGTATGACAATCCGCTGCTCAACGTCATCCACCTCGACCAGGAGAAGGTGGAGGCCGTGCGACAGGTCATGTCGGAATTGTACGCCCCGCTCAAGGACTGCGACCCGTGGCTGCGCTTCGTCTTCATCGCCGGCATCACCAAGTTCTCACAGATGAGCATCTTCAGCTGCCTCAACAACATCGAGAACATCTCTATGCTCCCGGAGTACGCCTCAATCTGCGGCATCACCCTCGACCAGATGCTCTCGGAGATGGCCCCCGACATCGAGGCCCTGGCCGCTGCCCACTCCATGACCCACGAACAGACGGTGGAGAGGCTCAGGGTGAAGTATGACGGCTACGCATTCTCGGAGTGCTCCCCGGAGATTTTCAATCCCTTCAGTCTGCTCAACTGCTTCAAGACCAAGAAGTTCAATGACTTCTGGTTTGCCACGGGGACGCCGACGTCGCTGGTGCAGGTGATGCGCAAGTACGACACCATCCCCTCGGAGCTCGACGACATCGTGGTCGACGCCACCGACTTCGACACCCCAACGGAGCTCATCTCCAACGTCATCCCGCTGATGTACCAGAGCGGCTACCTCACCATCAAGGGCTACAAGGAGGTCAACGGCCGCTACATCCTCGGCATCCCCAACCAGGAGGTGCGCGTGGGGTTGATGAACTCCCTCCTCCCCGACTACGTGCGCAACCCCATGCTGGCTCGCAACGTAGTTGGCGACCTCATCGAGCTCTTCAGCGAAGGCGACATAGAAGGGGCCATGGAGGCCTTGAAGAAGTTCTTCGCCACGGTGCCCTACTGCAGCAACATCGACTACGAGGGCCACTGGCAGCAGATGCTCTACGTGGTGTTCTCGCTGCTCGGAGCGTATGCCGACGTGGAGGTGCGCACGCGCGAAGGCCGCGTGGACATCGCCATGGTCTACCGGGGCAAGCTCTACCTGATAGAGGTGAAGCTCGACAGCTCGCCCGAGGAGGCGCTGGCGCAGATAGAGCGCAAGCAGTACGCCGCCCGCTTCCAGCTCAGCAAGCTCCCCCTGGTCAAGGTGGGCATCAACTTCTCCACCACGGAGCGCGGCATCACCGGTTGGCTGATACAATAAGTACCCTTATTGAAATACAAGGATTGAAGAGCGAGGGCTGCGAACTGAGTCGCGGTCCTCGCTTTTGTTTGAATCTCCTCCTCGGATGTGCTATTTTACTGTGGAGGTGGAAAGAGATAAAAGGGAAGAGAAAAAATGCCAGAGGGCGATGCCGGAGGAGACGGCGACGTTGAGCGAATGCTTGGTGCCATACTGGGGTATTTCCAGACAGACGTCGGCAGCGTCGACAGCCTCTTGGCTTACTCCCTCCACTTCATGACCAGCCACAATGGCATAGCGCTGGTCGGGGGAAGGCTTGAAGTCCTGAAGAGCCACACTACCTTTCACCTGCTCAAGCACACATATCTTATATCCTTGCTCCTTCAGGTAAAGAATACACTCCATAGTGGATGCGAAATAACGCCACTCTACAGAGTCTTCGGCTCCGAGGGCCGTCTTGTGAATCTCGGGCGACGGAGGCGTTGCGGAAATCCCACACAGCATGATTTCTTCCACCAAGAAGGCATCACTCGTGCGGAAAATAGAGCCTATATTATTGAGGCTCCGGATATTATCGAGCACCATCACCACCGGTAGCTTCTTACGAAGTCGATAGGTGGTGATGGTGTCGCGATGGAGGTCCCAAATGGTCTTCTTTTCCATTAGTAAAGGAGAGCCTGTGGGAGATTAGTCGATGATGTCAAAGCCCGTGTACTTGCGCAGACATTCAGGCACGACAATACCCTCGGGAGTCTGGTTGTTTTCGAGCAGGGCAGCCATGATACGCGGCAGGGCAAGAGCAGAGCCGTTGAGCGTATGGCATAGCTGAGTCTTCTTGTTTTCGTCGCGGTAGCGACACTTCAGACGGTTGGCTTGATATGTCTCAAAGTTGGATACCGACGACACCTCCAGCCAGCGCTTCTGAGCGGCCGAGAAGACCTCAAAGTCGAAGGTAATGGCCGATGTGAAGCTCATGTCGCCGCCACAGAGGCGCAGTATGTGCCAAGGCAAGCCGAGCTTTTCGAGAAGCCCCTGCACGTGGTCTTTCATCTCTTCGAGAGCAGCGTAGGAGTTTTCGGGCTTCTCGATGCGCACTATCTCCACCTTGTCAAACTGATGCAGACGATTCAAGCCTCTCACGTCCTTGCCATAGCTACCAGCTTCGCGACGGAAGCAAGCCGAGTAGGCGCAATTCTTGATGGGGAGCTGGGCATCGGTGAGAATCACGTCGCGATAGAGATTGGTGACCGGTACCTCGGCAGTAGGTATCAGGTAGAGGTTGTCGAGATTGCAATGATACATCTGGCCTTCCTTGTCGGGGAGCTGACCAGTGCCATAGCCCGATGCCTCGTTGACCACATAGGGAGGCTGAATCTCCAGATAGCCGGCCTTACCAGCCTCGTCGAGGAAGAACTGGATGAGGGCTCTCTGGAGGCGTGCACCCTTGCCTACGTAAACGGGGAAGCCAGCGCCTGTAATCTTCACACCGAGGTCAAAGTCGATGATATTGTATTTCTTGGCGAGCTCCCAATGGGGCAGAGCGTCTTCAGGAAGATTGGGCATGGGGCCTCCGGTCTTTTCCACCACGTTGTCGGCAGCGGTCTTACCTTCGGGCACAGCGTCGCAAGGGAGGTTGGGGATATTGAGCAGCAGCTGGTGTATCTCCTCTTCGGCAGCTGCCAGCCCTTCGGCATAGGACTTCTGCTCCTCTTTAAGAGCGGCAACGGTGGCTTTGGCCTCTTGGGCTTCGTCGGCTTTGCCTTGCTTCATGAGCGCGCCGATGGAGGCGGCAAGCTGTTTGAGTTGGGCTGCCTGATTGTCATTCTTGAGCTGGAGCTCACGGCGGCGATTGTCGAGCTCCAATATGCGGGCGATGGCTTCCTTGCCATCAAAACCTTTCACGGCCAAGCGCTCTACTACGCGCTCGGGCGAGGTCTTTATCTGTTGGAGTGTAAGCATAGTGTGATTGCTGGATGCTAAAAGAATATAAGAATAAGAGAATAACGGACTGTCGGATTAATTGGCGAGGAGCTCCTTCACCTTGGCCGAGATGGCGCGCCCCTCGGCACGTCCTGCAAGACGCTTGGAAGCCACACCCATCACCTTGCCCATATCTTTGGGCGAAGAGGCGCCCACCTCGGCGATAATCGACCGGAGAGCCTCTGTCAGCTCCTCGTCGGTGAGGGCCTTGGGAAGGTATTCCTCGATGATGGCAGCCTCGGCAAGTTCGCCTTCGGCGAGCTCTGGGCGGTTTTGCTCCTTGTAGATGATGGCGGTGTCGCGACGCTGTTTCACCATCTTGGCCAGGATCTTAAGGGCAGCCTCGTCGGTAAGCACTCCGCCAGCGCCTTCGGCCGTCTTAGCCTCTATAAACTCTTTCTTGATACCGCGCAGGGACTCCAGTCGCACCTTGTCCTTAGCGAGCATTGCCGACTTGATGTCGGCTGTGATTTTGTCAAACCAATCCATAATTATATTGATTAGAAGATTTCTATGAATTTTAATTTTTTATCTCCTCCCATTCTGCATCCTCCACCTGACTCTCTACAGTGGAAGAGGTGTAGCTGGAGGTAGACGGAGGCTGCGAGGGGTCGACAGGAACGTCTTCCCACTTGACATACTCTCCCATATCGCGTGTGATCACCTTGCGCTTGCGTCGGCGAGGATAGGTCCACCCGCCACGCGAGGAGCGTTGGGTGTCCCCTTTGGAGGCTGAGGCGCGCTGTCGCTGATAGGCTCCTTGGCGGGGATCCTGGCCCGTGGCTTGGCGATACATCTCCCTCATCTGTCGGCGTAGATGCCAAAAAGCCATGATAGAACGTAGCACTGGCCACGCTATCACTATCAAGATGATGAGAAATATTAATAGTAATAAAGACATTCTATATTCGTTTGACGGCTGTTATGCCGTGGTATACGCAATTATTATGCCAAAAGGCTTAGATGCCCTTGCGCCCAACGGCGGAGATGAGGATGTAGAGGAGGATGGTCCAGGCCAATCCGGCTATCCCCTCGGATATAACAAACAGGATGGCGGCCAGGATTATGACATAGCGGCGGAAATTCTCGCGCCACTCAAAGTTTTTAAACTTCAAAGAAAACATCCTCATCCGGCTCAGCATCAGTGAGGCCATGATAAAGACGATGATAGCCGTCACCCAATTGCCGGTCCAGGCATGACTCTGCACCCACGCTATATAGCCCACCCAGAAGATGGCGTTGGCAGGGATAGGGAGGCCGCGAAAGGTGGTGGATTGTGTAGTGTCGATATTAAACCGTGCCAGACGTAAGGCTCCAGCCACTGCTATATAGAGCGCGCAAAGTGCCCAAAATGTGAAGCCCCCGGCAAAGTAACACCAAGTGTTATATACCAGCAGGGCTGGGGCCAAGCCGAAGCTCACCAAGTCGGAGAGCGAATCCAGCTGCTTGCCAAGCTCGGAATACGCTTTCAGGGCTCGTGCCGCAGCGCCGTCGGCAAAGTCAAAGACTGCGGCAATGCCTATAAAGATAAAAGCCCACTCAAAGCCTCGCAAACCGCATATCATCTCGGCATACCGAAAAGAGAATATGCAGGCAATGGCTCCTGAGAGGAGGTTGAGACAGGTGATGGTGTTGGGGATATTTCGTGTAAGAATATTGGCCATGGGGCTGGAGTATAAGTAAAAGGAGATGGTTGGAGACGGGGCGTCTATTGTAAGCGAGCCACTTCGGTGATGCCTCCGGTGGTGTGGTCGCCGATTTTTACGTAAATCTCGGCGTCAAGCGGGAGAAAGATGTCCACACGCGAGCCAAACTTGATAAATCCCATGTGGTCTTCTATATTGGCCTCCTCGCCAGGCTCGGCATACGTGACGATGCGTCGAGCAATGGCGCCCGCTATCTGCCTCACGAGGATGTCCTGGCCGTTGGTGGCTCGGATCACCACGGTGGAGCGCTCGTTCTCGGTGCTCGACTTGGGGAGGTAGGCCGACATGAAGCGTCCCGAGTGATGACGCACCAAGAGCACCCGCCCATCCACGGGAAACCAGTTGGCATGCACATTAAAGATGGTCATAAACACCGATAGCTGAATGACGCGCCTGTGGAGATACTCGCTCTCATAGGTCTCTTCGAGCGCCACCACCTTGCCATCGACCGACGACACCACCACATTCCTGGGGTCGCCGCGGAAATGGCGCCGAGGGGAGCGGAAGAAGTTGAGCACGAGCAGAAACACTACTCCTGACACTGAAGAAAAAATAATAGGGATGACCGCCGGCCGGATAAACATCCAGGCGGGGACATTGATAATGGCCAGGATTAGTAGCAGGATTATCAATATATTGGTACCTTCGCGGTGTATCTTAACTCTCATTTCTTATCAAGCTACAAAGATAACGCAAATATTTTTATTTGCGCCCACATTTTTGCAATATTTCATCATTTAGTCAAAGAATAAAGACCATTCACAACACTTTGTTTTAAAATATGCTTAAAATCATTAACTTTGCACTTCCAAATCGCGTTATAGGTTTGATCGTTACTAACACATAATACTTTTCAATATACTTTTCATACTTTTCTGACATTTATGCTGAGAATAGCTATTCAGGCCAAAGGAAGGCTCAACGAAGACAGCGTACGCCTGCTTGCCGACGCCGGTATCACCATCTCGGGCAGCCAGCGCCGCCTTATGGCGCGTGCAAAAGGCTTCCCCATCGACGTGCTATATCTGCGCGACGACGACATACCTCAAGCGGTGTGTATGGGTGTGGCCGACTTGGGCATCGTGGGAGCAAATGAGGTGGCTGAGCGTCATCTGCCGGTAGAGGAGGTGATGAAGCTTGGCTTTAGTGAGTGTAGAATCTCCATAGCCCTGCCGCGCGAGGTGGCCTACGAAGGGCCACAGACCCTTGCCGGCAAGAGGATTGCCACGTCATATCCCCATATCCTTTCGCAATGGCTCCATGAGCATAACATCCCTGCCGAAATCCACGAGATAGCGGGCTCGGTGGAGGTGGCTCCTGCCGTGGGTATGGCCGATGCTATATTTGACATTGTATCTTCAGGAGGCACTCTTATCCAAAACGGATTGGTCGAGGTGGAGCAGGTGTTTTTCTCTGAGGCCGTGTTGATAGCCACCCCTGGCCTGAGCGATGAGAAGCAAGCCGACTTGGAGCGCTTGAAGTTTAGATTTAACAGCATTGTGGAGAGTCGCGGCATGAAGTATGTGCTCCTCAACCTTCCTGAGGCGAGCATCGACCAGGCTGTAGCTTTGCTGCCAGGCATGAAGAGCCCCACTCTCCTGCCATTGGCCGAGAAGGGATGGTATTCGCTCCACGCCGTCATCAAAGAAGATACCCTTTGGGACAAGATACATCAGCTCAAGGAGATAGGCGCTGAGGATATACTGGTGTTATCGCTCGAAAATCTTATACGCTGATATGGAAATCATTATCAACCCCGAACCCTCGCGCTGGGCTCAACTCACAGAGCGCAACATACCCGACGATGACCCGCGAGTGCAAGAGGCAGTAGACGATGTCATAGCTCAAGTGAAAGAGCGAGGCGACGCTGCCCTCATAGAACTTGCCGAGCGCTTTGACCACACCACTATCACTGCTCTGGAGGTAACCGACGAGGAGATAGCCGAGGCCGAGAAGCAAGTGAGCCCCGAGCTAAAAGAAGCCATTAAGACGGCAGCCGCCAATATCGAGGCTTTTCATCGAGCCCAACTCATGACGGAGCCCGTCGAGGTGTTTACGGCTCCGGGGGTGCGCTGCGTGCAACGTCAAGTGGCCATCGAGCGTGTAGGCCTCTATATACCTGGCGGGCGTGCGCCACTCTTCTCCACAGTGTTGATGCTGGCCATCCCCGCGAGAATAGCTGGATGCGGGGAGGTGGTGCTCTGCACACCTCAAAGCCACAACACTCCAATAGCTCCGGCCATTCTCTATAGCGCAAAATTGTGTGGCGTCGACCATATCTATCGCGTGGGTGGGGCTCAAGCCATAGCCGCTATGGCGTTGGGCACAGAGAGCATACCCCGTGTTGACAAGATTTTTGGGCCAGGCAACAGATATGTGACCAAGGCCAAACAGACCCTCTCCACGGCCACCGCTATCGACATGCCTGCTGGTCCAAGCGAGGTGTTGGTGATGGCCGATGAGAGCGCTTCGCCAGTGTTTGTGGCCAGCGATATGTTGTCGCAGGCTGAGCATGGCCCCGATAGCCAAGCCCTGTTGGTGTGTCATGATGCCGACTTCGCTCGCCAAGTAGAGCTTGAAGTGGAGCGCCAAGCTTCGCTGCTGAGTCGTCGCGAGTCGGTGGAAGGTTCGCTGAGCCATAGTCGTATCTTGGTGTTTGACCATATAGGGACGATGATCCACTTTGTCAATCAGTATGGGCCGGAGCATCTTATCATCGCTATGCATCAGCCGTGGGAAGTAGCCAATCAGATAAAGAATGCCGGTAGCGTGTTCGTGGGTCCTTACTCTCCAGAGAGCGCCGGCGACTATGCCTCTGGCACCAACCATACTCTGCCCACCGGAGGCTGGGCTCGTGCTTTCAGCGGTGTCAACACCGACAGCTTCTTTCGCAAGATTACTTATCAAGAACTGGAGCCAGAAGGGATAGCTGGGCTGGCGCCAACTATCATAGCGATGGCTGAGGCTGAAGGGCTGGATGCCCATGCACAAGCCGTGAAGCTACGTCTCCAATACCTCCAGTCTTGACATCCCTCCATTTTTTTCTTTCCCGCATGCAAAATCCCTCAAAATACATTCGCCCTTGCATACGCGCTCTTGAGCCTTACTCTACGGCTCGCGACGACTTTAAGGGAGGCATCGACATTTCGATATGGGTTGATGCCAACGAAAATCCTTATCCTACGGGCGTCAACCGATATCCCGATCCTCATCAGCGGCGTCTCAAGGAAGCTATCGCTAAGCTAAAGGGCGTAAAGCCTGAAAATATATTTATAGGAGGTGCCGGCAGCGATGAGGCTATCGACTTGACTTATCGTATCTTCTGCGAGCCACGTGTTGACAACGCCATCGCCATCGCCCCAAGTTATGGGGTGTATCAAGTGGCAGCCGCTGTCAACGATGTGGAGCTGCGCGCTGTGGCTCTGCGACCCGACTATTCCCTCCCCGTAGAGGAGCTACTGGGCGCTGCAGATGAGTATACCAAGCTGATGTGGCTCTGCTCCCCCAACAACCCTACGGCCAACGCATTCCCCCACGAGCAAATCCTCGAGTTGGCTCGGCGGTTTGATGGCATGGTAGTGGTGGATGAGGCGTATGTCGACTTCTCCACCGAAGGCTCCCTTTTGCCCCACTTGGCATCATATCCCAACCTCATCATCCTCCAGACCTTCTCGAAGGCTTGGGGAATGGCCTCTCTGCGTGTGGGCATGGCCTTTTCTGCGCCAGAGATTAGCGAGATATATGCCCGAGTGAAATATCCTTACAACCTTAATGGACCAACGCAGGAGGAGGTAATCCGTCGGCTGCATACAGACATTCGCCCGATGGTCAACGAGATTATCTCGGAGCGTCTACGTATGGAGCGCGAGCTCCCAGGGCTGCCTTGCGTTGTGAAGGTGTATCCCAGCGATGCCAATTTCTTGCTGGTGAAGGTGACGGATGCCGACAATCTGTATGACTATCTGCTGAGCCATGGTGTGATAGTGCGCAATCGTTCGCGCGTCAAGGGGTGTGAGTCTACTCTACGCTTCACCATCGGCACTCCCGAAGAAAATACGCGTATATTATCCCTACTAAAAGACTATCCCAACAATGACAAGACCAGCTCCTCAGCCACTTAAAAAGGCCATCTTTATTGACCGCGACGGCACCATCCTGCGCGAACCTGCCGATGAACAGATAGATGCGCTGGAGAAGGTGGAGTTTGTGCCTGAGGTAATCACCGCCTTGGCTCAGCTCATGGGGCGAGGCTACCAACTGGTGATGGTGAGCAATCAAGATGGGCTGGGCACAGCTTCGTTCCCGATGGAGGACTTTCTCCCGCCACAGGAACTGATGCTCCGCACCTTGGCTGGCGAAGGGGTCCACTTTGACAACATTCTCATCGACTCCACCTTCCCCTATGAATGTGCTCCTACCCGCAAGCCTGGCACGGGGATGCTTACCGCTTATATGGACGGGAGCTATGACTTAGGGGCCAGCTTCGTGGTGGGCGACCGTATTACCGACCTGCAGCTGGCCCAAAATCTGGGAGCACAAGGTATACTCCTTGCCGACACGACGCCTGAGGGGATACCATGCCGACTGGTCACCACCTCCTGGCACGAGATTGCGCGCACCATTCTCAGCAGCGACCGCGCTGTGGAGCTGGAGCGCAACACGTCGGAGACCCGTATACGAGTGGCCCTCGACCTTGACGGCAACGGCCGCTCGGAAATAGACTCGGGCCTAAAGTTTCTTGACCATATGCTCTGGCAACTGCCCCACCATGCTGGCATCTCGCTGGAGCTCACATGCCGTGGCGACCTGGAGGTCGACGAACATCACTCAATGGAGGACGTAGCCATTCTGTTGGGGGAGGCCATCTTGGCGGCTCTGGGTTCCAAACGAGGCATCGAACGCTATGGCTTCGTGCTTCCTATGGATGAAAGCCGAGCTATGGTGCTCATCGACTTTGGAGGCCGTGCCGACTTTGACTGGGATGTCACCTTCACACGCGAATATGTGGGCGACACCCCTACAGAGATGTATCGCCACTTCTTCCACTCGCTATGCGTGGCCATGAAGTGCAATCTCCATATATCGGCTCGCGGAGAAAACAACCATCACTTGATAGAGGGAGTGTTTAAGGCTTTTGCTCGCGCTCTGCGCCAAGCCATACGCCGCGACCCCTTCTCCTATTCTTTACCCTCAAGCAAAGGACTCCTATGATAGCAATCGTTGACTATAAAATGGGCAATCTCCGCTCGGTGGAGAACGCTCTCCATCGCCTGGGAGCCGAGTGGCAACTTACGGCCGATCCTCAGGCACTGCGCAGCGCCGACCGTGTGCTCCTCCCTGGAGTGGGCCACTGCGGCGAGGCCATGGCTCATCTACGTGAGCGCGGCTTGACAGAGGTGATACGTACCCTGCGCCGGCCTGTGCTCGGCATTTGTGTAGGGCTGCAGGCCATGTGTCGCCATTCGGAAGAGGGCGATGTCGACTGTCTCAACATCTTTGATGCCCACGTCAAGCGTTTCCCAGTGGCCGAGGACCTGAAGGTGCCACATATGGGCTGGAACACGTTGGGCAATCTGGAAAGCAAACTCCTGAAGGATATCCCATCGGGGAGCTACGTCTACTTTGTACATTCCTACTATGCCACTCTATGTCCCGACACAGCCGCAACTACTCGCTATGGCGATGTGATGTTTAGCTCCGTACTTAAGTATGAAAACTTCTACGGCACCCAATTTCATCCCGAGAAGAGCGGCGATGTGGGTGAGCGTATCCTCGCCAATTTTCTTTCACTCTAAGGCCTATGATAGAGATTATTCCTGCCATAGATATTATCGAAGGGAAGTGTGTGCGCCTATCGCAAGGCGACTATCACCAACGAAGCGAATACAAGGCTTCGCCAGTCGACATGGCCAAGCGCTATGCCGACCATGGCCTGCGGCGTATCCATGTGGTGGATCTTGATGGCGCCAAGGCTAAATCGCCGGCCAACTTGCGGCTGCTGGAGCAGATGGCTCGTATCGAGAGCGTAGCCATAGAGTGGGGCGGCGGATTGAAAAACCATCAGGCGCTGAAAGATGTGTTCAACGCTGGCGCTGCATATGCTATTATAGGAAGCGTAGCCGCCACTGACCCCGAGCTCTTTGAGCAGTGGCTTGGGAGCTATGGCAGCGATAAGATAGTGCTTGGCGCTGATGCTCGCGATGGCAGGATTGCCGTCAATGGCTGGCAAGAGGCCACGCCTATTGCTCTCGTCGATATTCTTCAGCGCTTTGCCAACGCTGGATTATCTCAAGCCATCGTCACCGATATAGCCTGTGATGGCATGCTCAAAGGCCCCAACTATGAGCTCTACACGGCACTTCAATGTCAGCTGCCTTCGTTGACCTTCACTGTGTCTGGCGGAATCGGGACGGCAGCTCACATAGAGCGCTTAGCCCAAGAAGGATTGCCGCGAGTCATAGTGGGAAAAGCTATTTATGAGGGGCTTATAAGCCTTAAGGAACTCCAACAATTGGCCAACAACTAATCAAAGACACGCATGACACGCATGTTAGCAAAACGCATTATACCCTGTCTCGACGTCAAAGATGGTCGCACTGTGAAAGGCGTCAACTTCGTAAACCTTACCGACGTGGGCGATCCAGTAGAGTTGGGGGCTTTCTACGCAGCAGAGGGAGCCGACGAACTGGTATATCTCGATATCAGCGCTTCGCGTGAAGCGCGCCACACGTTTACCCGGCTGGTGGAGCGTATCGCCGACCGTATAAATATACCTTTCACGGTGGGTGGTGGCATATCCACGATTGAAGATGCCAGCCGCCTGCTGGATGCTGGCGCCGACAAGATTACCATCAACAGCGCTGCCGTGGCTCAGCCAGAGCTTATCAGCGAGATTGCCGCCAGATATGGCTCGCAATTTGTGGTGGTGGCTATTGATGCGCGCTTCACCCCCGATGACGGCATTTGGCATGTCACCACCCATGGTGGTTCGCGAATGTCAGAGCGCGAGCTTTTCAGTTGGGCTCGAGAGAGCCAAGAGCGAGGAGCCGGGGAAATAATGTTCACTTCGATGAACCATGATGGTACCCGTAGTGGTTATCCCTGTGAGGCCTTCTCTCGCCTCTCTGCCGAGCTCTCCATCCCTATTATAGCCTCTGGTGGCGCTGGTAGCGTGAAGGATATCGCTGAGGTGTTGACAAAAGGGCGCGCCGATGCAGCCTTAGCTGCCAGCATCTTCCACTATGGTGAGATTTCTATCGGCGAGCTAAAGCGTCAGCTTGCTGCCGACGGGATCCCGGTCAGATTGATTGATAGAGGGATAGAGAGATAGAGAGATAGAGAGACAGAGTGATAGAGATTAGAAATATAGAGATTAGATATAGAAAAGAGATAAAGAGATGACTTTCTCCGACTTTGACCTTTCAAAATGTAGCGATGGGCTATTGCCTGTCGTGGTGCAAGATGCCACTACTCTCCGTGTACTTATGGTAGGGTATATGAACGGCGAGGCTTTCGACAAGACTTTGGCCACTGGGCGCGTCACCTTTTGGAGCCGTTCGCGCCACGCCCTGTGGACTAAGGGCGAGACCAGCGGCAACTATCTCGACGTGGTGGAAATGCTGACCGACTGCGATCGCGACACCCTCCTTATCAAGGCCAATCCTCATGGTCCTACCTGCCATCGTGGCACTACCTCCTGCTTTGACACTCCAGAGGCCGAAGGCTTTATCCGCCAGCTGAGCAGCGTCGTGGAGCGTCGCCATCAAGAAATGCCTGAAGGAAGCTACACTACGCGCCTCTTTATTAAGGGCGTCAAGAAGATAGCTCAGAAAGTGGGCGAGGAGGCCGTAGAGACGGTGATAGAAGCCGTCGACGGCAACCGCGATCGCTTTCTCTATGAGGCCAGCGACCTCATCTATCACCTTTTGGTGTTGACCGAGCAGATGGGGTGTAAACTGAGCGATCTCGAGGCAGAGCTCCAGCGTCGTCATCGCCCCTCTTGACTTATTTAACCACTCACCTAAAAATATTCATCCCTTTCTAAACTCCTTTTTAATTAAAAATGACCAAAATTCTCTTCACTGGAGCTTTGCTCATAGCTTCTCTTACATCTTACGCCCAGCAGAGCTGGGAAGACCAAGGTTATCGTCTGGTATGGGCCGACGAGTTTAATCTCCCCACGGGTTCCCATCCCGATATGACCCAGCAGTGGAAGGTGGCTGATCGTGCCCACCCCACATGGTGTAGGTTTAACTCCCCACGCGAGGACCTGTATGTGATTGAGGATAGTGCTCTGGTGCTATATGGCAAACTCAACGACAATTGGGATGCTGACCCTGTGGAGTTTCTCACCGGTGCTCTCAACACCAAGGATTCGTTTAGTTGCCAATATGGAGTGGTGGAGGCTCGCATTAAGACTTCACCCCACAAGGGTAATTTCCCCGCCTTCTGGATGATGCCTGTCGACGCCAGCGATGGTTGGCCCGAGTGTGGCGAGATTGATATCTTTGAGCAGATCGACGATGAAAATGCCTCCTACCACACTACCCATGGCTATTGGACCAACCATGATGGCGCGGGACGCTCAGTGAAGAAGCCAGGCGATATGACCGACTGGCATGTCTACTCACTTGAATGGACTCCAGAGAGCCTCACGTGGCTCGTAGATGGCAATGTGGTGGAGGTGCAACGCCGCGACCATACCGACACCAACCCCTACGCTTGGCCTTTTGACAAGCCCTTCTATATCATAATCAACCAAGCTGTGGGCAACGGCTCATGGGCAGGGCCTTACGACCCCGCCTATGTCTACTCCACGGCCTTCGACTACGTGAGGGTATATAAGAAACCTTAAGCCTTAGTCCTTGATGCCGTAGGCAAGGTCGCCTGCGTCGCCAAGGCCTGGCACTATGTAGGAATGCTCGTTGATGGATGGGTCGATAGCACCCACCCATAGGGTGGTCTTCTCTTGAGGGAAGGCCCCTTGAATATAATCGATGGCCTGCTGAGAGGCTATCACCGAGGCGATATGTATATGCGAAGGGAGCCCTTTGGTGAGCAATGCTCGATAGCTGAGCTCCATCGAAGCGCCTGTGGCAAGCATAGGATCGGTGAGGATGAGCGTCTTGCCATCAAGGCGTGGCGAGGCCAGATACTCTATGAATACATCAAAGTTCTCTTTCTCTTTATACTTGCGATAGGCCGATACAAAGGCATTTTCTGCGCGGTCAAAGTAGCTGAGAAAGCCCTGATGGAAAGGTATGCCAGCGCGAAATATTGTGCCGAGCACCACCTGTTCAGCTGGTGTCTTGCATGGAGCCACTCCAAGAGGTGTGGCCACTTCGATATCTTCATAGGTCAGGCGTCGGCTTATCTCATAGGCCATGATTTGACCTATACGCTCCAGATTGATGCGAAAGCGCAGCGGGTCGCGCTGAATGTTGATGTCGCGTAGCTCCGACATGTAGACACCCACCAACGACGGCGTGGCGTCAAAATTGATTATTTCCATTGTGTATGTAAGGATAGATGCGTTGATATACTTGATCGATGGTGAGGCCCGAGTCGTCGGTCTCTATGAGGAGCTCTTCTTCGGGGATAAGGGCCACTGTGGAGGGGTTGAATCGTGGACCAAAGCTAAGGCGCAAGCCATGGCTGCGGAGCATGGTAGCCTCTTGTGGTTTGCCTCGAAAGCCGTGGATTGTCCACTGCTGGCGAGGCTTTAATAGCTTGTGGTGTGCCAGGATGAGATCCGAAGCCCTTACATTGTGAATAATCAAAGGCTTCTCTAAAAGTTCACTCAGGGCCACATGGCGAGCGAAAAGCTCTTCTTGTCGAGCCAACCCCTCGGCGCAGCCATCCATGACCCGATCAAACCCTGTCTCACCAATAGCCACTACGTTGGGAAGTCGGGCTAAGCGCTCCACGGCATCCCAAGAAGTGGCCAACGTGTCACTATTAAGATCTTTCAAACTCCATGGATGAATGCCCACGGAGTAGAGCCTTTCTGGATGAAGGCTTATAGGCTCTACACCTGGCTCAAGGTCGATGATGGCATGGGTAGCTTCGGGGTTGTGGGTATGAAAGTCAAAGAGCTGGTTCATGGCACAGGATCATAGCCCGATCCTCCCCAAGGATGACAGCGAAGCACGCGCCTCAGGGCCAACCATAAGCCCTTGAAAGGTCCATGGCGACGCAGAGCCTCGATAGCATACTGGCTACACGTAGGCGTAAACCGGCAGTTTTGGCCGAGCATAGGGGAGATGCTGAGTTGGTAGAAGCGTATGGGGAGAATCAAAACCCACGACAGCGCCTTAAGCCCCTGTTGTGCCAGATGCTTCCAGAGAGGTGTGGGAGGAGTCGGTGTGGGTTGGGGATGGTTCATGGTGAGAGGTGGAGAGTTGATGGGATACACGGTGGAGAATGCGCTGGATGGCGCGCTCAGTGGAGCGATAGTCGGTCACTCCTTTGCCCACGTAGATGAAGGCTAAGTCGATACCCGCTCCCTCAGGCAACAATACTCGGTTGAGACGATAGGCTTCGCGACAGCGGCGCCTCATCTTCACACGATCCACAGCATGCTTGAGGCGCTTCTTGCCCACGGATATGAGGAAGCGACACACGCCCTCGCCGTTGTCCCTCCACACCGCGCGCCAAGGATAAGCCATGACACTATGATTCACGCCCTCATCAGCCGTGGCTGACTTGGGCGTGAACAGTAGGTTGATAGCCGTCAGGCTACAAAGCTTTTCCTTCTTATACAGGCGGAAGGAGGTCATGGGCTTGCGGGAGGGTTATTCTTTGTTGTCGTCACTCCCAAGGTATTCGTCGAGGGCAGCTACCATCGAGGGAGCCTTTGAGGTGGGAGCCTCGATGTCCAGACGCAGGCCAGCCTCTTTTACGGCCTTGGCTGTGTTGAGCCCGAAACACCCTATCTTGATATCTTTTTGTTCGAAGTGGGGGAAGTTTTTGAGAAGCGATGCTATACCAGCCGGGCTGAAGAAGAGGAGCATGTCGTAGTCAAACTTCTCGTCGGGGCCAAAATCGTTGCTCACCGTACGATACATCACAGCATTGGTATAGTTGATCTTATGCTTGTCGAGGATATTTGACTCGCCATTGTGAACGTCGCTTACTGCAAAGAGATAGCGCTCCTTGTTGTGCTTCACCAACGCGGGTAGAAGGTCGTCGAGTTTGCCAGTGTTGCCATGAAAAATCTTGCGCTTGCGATAGACGATATACTTCTGTAGATAGAGGGCTATCGACTCCGTAGTGCAGAAATATTTCATTGTGTCGGGGATGGTAACTCTCATCTCTTCACAGAGGCGGAAGAAGTGGTCGATGGCTGTGCGGGCAGTAAAGATGATGGCTGTAAAGTCAGAGATGTTGATCTTTGACTGACGAAACTCCTTAGCGGTCAAGCCTTCGACTTTGATAAAGGGTCTAAAGTCCAATTCTACACCGTACTTCTCGGCGATTTCATAGTAGGGCGACTTCTCAGAGGAGGGTTTAGGCTGAGAAACCAATATTTTCTTAACTTTCACGCTATTACTATGCTTGAATTAGTTCATAAATTAGCTAACACCAGTGTTCCTTTGTATACAATGATAAGAGGAACTATTTCGAGGGTGCAAAAGTACAAAAAAAAGTAGACTAAAGAGAACAAATTGTGATAAAAAATCCTAAATCCCTTGCAAATGAATATTAGGCGGGCTATCACGTAAAGCACTCCACATCCCCATATTAGCTCCACCGTGTAGGCGGGGTTGAAGAGCAAGATTACTACGGGCAAGAGAAGAGCCAAGCCCAGCAGTGACTGCGAGGCATTAAAGCCCTCTACCCACTGCACAGCCTTAAATCGGCTGGTGAACACGTAGCCCACCAAGCGATAGCTTAGGAGCTGAAACAGATAATAGGCCACGGCCAAAAGACTCAGCAACCCTATCGTCTGAAACACTGGCATGGAATGAGCCGTGGCCACAGTACTTGCTTGGGTGGCCACCATCAGAAAGTAAAGCAACACTCCCTCGCAGACGCATACCAGTAGCACCAACGAGGCCAGGACGCGGGTCTCGCTCACTGTGTGGTCGTCAAACACATTGCTGCGCGAGCGCACCTGCCATAGATTCTTGGTGAAGGTCTTAAGAAACGTAGAGTAATGGCGCATGTTGATGGCCAACACCACAAATACCAGTATCAGCAGTGTAATCACCCCGGTGTCGTAGCCAGGAAGAGGAGTGCGTGGCAAGGGCTCAACGCCGGTAAGATATCCCACCTTGCCCAGTGTATGCTCCACATGCTCGTCAACCGCCCAAGGAGCATCCATCGGCGTTGAGACAGGGCGAAGAGGATTGGTGGCGTGGGTCATAGGGCGAGTGTCAGGGCTTGCAGGGGTGTAGAAGCCACGCGCCATAGCTCATTGTCGGTCTCAGAGCGCATAAAGCCTTGGTCAACGATGCGCTGAAGCATTGCCAGCAGTGGGTCGTAGTAGCCGTCTACGTTGAGTATCACCACTTGTCCGTGATAAAGATGCAGCTGGCGCCAGGTGATGATCTCCATCAGCTCGTCGAGAGTCCCCACGCCTCCTGGCAGAGCGATGATGCCTTGGGAGAGACGGGCCATCAGTTCCTTGCGGGTATGCATAGTCTCGGTCACTTCCATGCGCGTAAGGCCTTGATGTTGCCATCCGCGTTCCACCATGAAGCGAGGCAATACACCGATGGCTTCACCTCCCACCTCCAACACACCATCGATGGCGGCCGCCATAAGGCCGGCACGTCCGCCACCGCTCACCAGTGCATATCCGCGCTCGCCTATCAAGCGCCCCAGCTCGTGGGCCGCAGAGAGGTATTTTGGGTCGATATGTTGGCGCGAGGCGCCATAGATGCCTATTGCTTTGGTAGTGTCGGTGGTCATAGGGGTGTTAAAGTGGATTTCCATCTGCAAATTTACGCCAAAAAATCGGGTTTTCACTCATTTAAAGTAGTACCTTTGCACCACCCAATCATATTTCATACACATTATGACCCAATTTCCCCATATAGATATTGCCGTAAGGCGCATTCATCAACGCTCGGTCTCTGTGCTTTATTCCACCTGTGAGGCCTCCAGTCTGCCTGCTTTTTTCTCTCCCCTCAGCCTCTTTATCTACGCTGAAGAGCTCTTCGTAGTAGGCCGACAGATAGGGCTACTCACCTTCTCATTGCTACAAGTGGAAGGTCCAGAGACAGCCACCGAGTACATCATACGTGTCAGCGCACTAAGCGCGCCTAATGGCTCGGCTACTCTACATTTGCTAAAGAGCCTCGCTGCTACGCCCCTCTCCACGTGGCAAGACCCGGAGACAGCCACGCGCCACCTGACGACGCTTGTAAAGGGGGTAGGGATGCCCTCGGGATTTATGCTGGGCAAGCCTTCGGGGGCTGCCTCGTTTAAGATGGGGAGCGCTTGTCTATGCAGCTATCTCTCAGAGGAGGATCTGACGGAGATTCTTGGACAGCCGTTTTATGAGGGTTTTGAGGCCTACCAATACGTGATTGCAGCTGAGGCTACCGTAGTGATCATGCCAGGGGTCAGCATAGCGAGAGTAGCCACTCCCGAGCCTATCCCTCAAGAAGAGTTGGCCGAGTCGGCGTCGGAGGCCTTGTCCCTTACTCTCCTGCTCGATTTTAGCGATGGCTATGTGATAGAGCACGATGTGGAGATGGAGTCGTCGAGCCAAGAATATCACGACCTACGTCAAGGACGCTTCCACGGCTTCCCGGCAACTAAAGAGCCCGACCAGCCGGGCCACAACCCCACGTGGCGCGTGGAAGTTAAAGCCACTATGCCTTCGTTTGACATATCGCTCCCTTCTTCCCAAGCCACTGCTGAAGAGACCCAAACTTCAACTTCCACCACCTCAGCTACCACGCCTATTACTGTGTCGCCTCTCGAAGAACTCGAAGAAGAGCTTCTCGCAGAGCCGCAACGCAAGCGGCGCTCCATGGCTTGGGTGTGGATATCGCTTATTGTCATCGTGGCCGTGCTCGTGGCTTGGGCCTTGGTCAACTTCCTCCCTTCGATTGTCCCCACCTCATCCTACGATGAAATGGAGCTTGTCGATGTGTCGGACACTCCCGTAGCTACCATCTCGGAGGCTCTCCCTACGGATTCGATAGTCTCTGATAGTGTAGCTCTGGATAGTGTAGCCCCAGTGGCCGCTTCTCCAGCGACCAACACTCTTGTTGACAATGCCAACGAGAAGGCTCTTAACCCTGCCAGTAGCCTTGAGGCCGCTGATGTGGCTTACCTTAATTCTCACACAGTGTGGCAGCGTAGTCAGCTCAAGAGCGACAAGTATCAGTCGTTTTTCGACCTCTTTGCCAAGGGTGATATAGATGCAATAGCCCGCGCCGACTATTTCTACATTCCAGGCCAAGCCACCAACACCACTGCTCTTAAGATGATTGATATGCTATGGCGAGCCTATAAGTCGCCTGTGCAAGTGGCCAATGAGCGTGTGCTGCGCCAGCTCAAGGGCAAAGAGCAAATTGACCTTCCCCAGCTCTACGACACTCTGGCTCGCTATCGCGACAACCAGCCCAACACCACTCCACGCCCCCAGCGCGCCTCTTGATATCTCCAATTATTTTCAAAACTTACTCGAGGGTAACTTACTCTTTGGTAAGTTTTTTATTTCCCTTTTATCAAGAGGGTATGGTAGAGTGCTTGAGCTGTCACTCCCAAGAGTGGATGGCGCCAGTCAGGGGCCAGCTGGGCCAGAGGTGCGAGAACGAAAAGGCGCAGATGCATACGCGGATGAGGGAGGGTCAGCGTGGAGGTGCTGACCACCAGCTCGTCTACAGCTATCAGGTCGATGTCGATGGCGCGGTCGATGTATCGCCCCTGCGAGTCGCGATGAGGCGCTGGGTCAATCTCCTTTTCTATTGTCAGTAGCGTCTCCAACAATCGCTCTGGAGCCAAGGTGGTGGTAATTTTAAGACCGACGTTGAGATAAGGCGCCTGGCTCTCATAGCCCCACGGCTCGCTTTCTACCACGTCAGATACCTCAGCTTCGGCGTGGAGCCTCTCTTGAATAGCAGCGACCGCCCGGCCTAAGAAGGCCTGGCGGTCGCCGATATTTGAACCTATGTTGATATAGGCAGTAGCCATATCTACTGATGAGATAATAGTCTTTGCTTAGAGCGACTTCTTAACCTCTACCTCCTCGAAGGCTTCGATCATGTCGCCCTCCTTGATGTCGTTGTAGCCAGCGATGCTCAAGCCACAGTCGTAGCCCGATACCACCTCCTTGACATCATCCTTGAAGCGCTTAAGCGACTCCAGTTCGCCCGTGTAGCGCACGATGCCATCACGGATGAGACGCACCTTGCAAGAACGCTTGATGCGGCCATCGAGCACGATACAGCCAGCGATAGTGCCCACCTTGGAGATATGATAGGTCTGAAGCACCTCGGCGGTGCCGGTCACTTCCTCCTTGATCTCAGGAGCAAGCATGCCTTCCATAGCATCCTTCACATCCTCGATGGCTTGATAGATGATGGAGTAGAGACGTATCTGCACACCTTCACGCTCTGCTTCGCGCTTGGCAGCAATCGAGGGTCGCACCTGGAAACCAATGATAATGGCGTTGGAAGCCGCTGCGAGCGATACGTCGCTCTCGGAGATTTGACCCACAGCCTTGTGGAGCACCTTCACCTGTATCTCATCAGTGGAGAGCTTGATAAGCGAATCGCTAAGAGCTTCTATCGAGCCATCGACATCGCCCTTCACCACCACGTTGAGCTCCTGGAAGTTGCCTATGGCGCGCAGACGGCCAATATCTTCAAGTGTGGGGATACGATGAGTGCGCATATCCATCTCGCGCTGGAGCTGCTCGCGCTTGGTGGCTATCTCGCGTGCTTCGGGTTCGCTATCGAGCACGTTGAAGGTGTCGCCAGCCGTCGGAGCGCCGTTGAGACCGAGGATGAGAGCCGGGGTAGAGGGGCCAGCCTCTTGGATGCGCTGATTGCGCTCATTAAACATGGCTTTAATCTTGCCGTAATGAGTGCCAGCGAGGATGGTGTCGCCCACGTGGAGGGTGCCGTTCTGCACGAGCACTGTGGCCACATATCCACGACCCTTGTCGAGACTCGACTCGATGATCGAACCCGTGGCATTGCGATGAGGATTGGCCTTGAGGTCGAGCATCTCAGCCTCCAGAAGCACCTTCTCCATCAGTTCGTCCACGCCGATACCCTTCTTGGCCGAGATGTCTTGGCTCTGATATTTACCGCCCCAGTCTTCCACCAGATAGTTCATATTAGCCAGCTCCTCCTTTACTTTCTCGGGGTTGGCAGCAGGCTTATCAATCTTGTTGATGGCGAAGACGATAGGCACACCGGCAGCCGAGGCATGGTTGATGGCCTCCACGGTCTGGGGCATCACATTGTCGTCGGCGGCTACGATGATGATACAGAGGTCGGTCACCTTGGCTCCGCGGGCACGCATAGCCGTAAAGGCTTCGTGGCCAGGAGTGTCGAGGAAGGTGATGCGTCGTCCATCAGGGAGCTTCACGTTGTAGGCTCCGATATGCTGAGTGATACCGCCAGCCTCGCCAGCGATGACGTTGGAGTTGCGTATATAGTCGAGGAGTGATGTCTTGCCATGGTCAACGTGGCCCATCACAGTGACGATAGGCGGACGCGACACGAGCTGGTCCTCGTCATCCTCCTCTTGGTTGATGGCTTCTACCACCTCGGCCGATACATATTCGGTCTCGAAGCCAAACTCCTCGGCTACGATATTGATGGTCTCGGCGTCGAGACGCTGGTTGATGGATACCATCACTCCGAGGCTCATACAGGTGGCTATGACGTTGTTGACGGGTATGTTCATCATCGAAGCCAAGTCGTTGGCCGTCACAAATTCGGTGAGTTTCAGCACCTTGCTTTCGGCTTCTTCTTGCTCGAGATGTTCGCGTTCGCGCTCTGCAAAGGCTTCACGCTTCTTCTTGCGCCACTTAGCTGCCTCCTTCTGGCCCTTGTCCTTATTGGTAAGGCGTGCCAGAGTCTCTTTTACCTGCTTCTGTACGTCTTCCTCGTTGACTTCGGTATGTACGGGGCGCTTAGCACGCTCGCGCTCGCGTTCACGCCGCGAGGAGCGTTCGCCGCGTCGGCCACCCTCTTTTGAGGAGTTGCCCCCTTGGCCACCACTATTGGTTGTCTGCTGTGATGTCTTCTCGATATCTATTTTCTCCTTGCCTATACGGCGACGCTTTTTGCGGTCGCCCGATGCTGGAGCGGTCCCATTGGTGCCGGGAGTGGCTTGTTCTCCCCCTTTACGTGCTTGAGCCTCAGCGCGGCGACGCTCTTCCTTGGAGCGTTTCTTGGGGCGCGTAGACTGGTTGATTGCCGAAAGGTCGATCTTGCCCACTACGTTGATTTGTGGACCTACGGGAGCCTTGCCCACGGTGAACACCTCGGGTTCGTCCTTCGCCTCCGGTGTCTGACGGCTCTCTTCCTGCGGCGCAGGCTGAGGCGCTTTGGGTTGCTCTTTGGGTTGCTCTTTAGGTTGCTCAGAGGCTTTGGGGTGCTCGGCGGCTTTGGGTTGTTCTGCGGGCTTGGGTTGCTCAGTAGCTTTGGGCTGCGAGTTGTCCTTGGCGGCCTCTTCTGCCTTGGCTTTCACCTCGGCTTCTGGCTTCGGGGCCACGGACTTTTCCTCAGCAGGAGCCACGACCGTAGGCGCTTCCTCTCTCTTTACCTCCTTGGCTTCCTCTTTTGCGGGAACAGGGGCTGGAGCAGGCTTCTCCTCTACGGGCTCCACCTTCACTTCTTCCTCCACTATAGGCTGAACCTTCGCCCCTGGCTTGTCAAGGTCGATGTGCCCCACCACTTTCAGTCCCTGAGAATGGCGCGACGTGAGCTTCACTTCTTCTTTAGGAGCGGGAGCTGCTGTTTTAGCTTTCTCTTTCTGACGTTCGGAGGATAATTGTTGAGATTTGTCTTTCTGCTCCCGGTCGGGCTTGTATTCCTGCACCAAGAGGGCATATTCCTCCTCATCGACACCGTAGTTGGGGTTTACTTTCTCGATGGGATGGCCTTTCTTGCGCAGAAACTCCACCATCGTGGAGACAGCGACATTGAAGTCTTTTGCTATTTTACTTATTTTCGTCTTCGCCATATATTGTGTTAGGGATTTCTCTTATTGATTGTTATTGTTGAGGCTCAGATTCGTCAGCCTCTTCGGCCTCTTCAGCTTCTTCAGCAGCTGGGGCGTCAGCCTCCTGCGCTGGAGCTTGAGCTTCTTCATCCTCGGGGTGTGGTGTCTCCTCCAGTTCGTCGTCCTCAAACTCGGCCTTCAGCACCTCGATGACGTGGTCAACGGTGTTTTCCTCAAGGTCGGCTTTATCGATGAGCACCTGGCGTGGAGTGGCAAGAACGCTCTTGGCCGTGACGCATCCCATATTTTTAAGGGCCTCGATCACCCATTCGTCAATCTCGTCCTTAAACTCGTCGAGGTAGATATCGTCGTCGTAGTTGTCGGCAGTGTCGCGATACACAGCGATTACATAGCCCGTAAGCATAGAAGCCAGCTTGATGTTGAAGCCGTTTTTGCCAATGGCAAGCGACACCTCCTCAGGACGTAGGAATACCTCGGCCTTCTTCTCCTCTTCGTCGAGGCGGATAGAGGATATCTTGGCGGGGCTCAGGGCGCGCTGTATGAATAGCGAGGGATTGGACGTGTAGTTGATGACGTCGATATTTTCGTTGCGCAGCTCGCGCACAATGCCGTGGATACGCGAACCCTTCACTCCCACGCAAGCACCCACTGGGTCGATGCGGTCGTCGTAGCTTTCCACGGCTATCTTGGCGCGCTCGCCAGGGATACGGGCCACAGCCTTGATGTGAATCAAGCCTTCGTGGATCTCTGGCACCTCCAGCTCGAAGAGTCGACGCAGGAAGTTGTCGTTGGTGCGCGACACAGTAATCTTGGGATTGTTGTTCTTATTATCGACCTTGGCAACGACGGCGCGCACTGTCTCACCCTTGCGGAAGTAGTCGCCGGGGATCGACTCGCTCTTGGGGAGCAGGAGTTCGTTCTTGTCGTCGTCGAGCAGGAGGGTCTCCTTTGACCATGTTTGATACACCTCGCCCGACACGAGCTCGCCTTCGAGCTCTTTAAACTTGGAGACGATAGCGTCCTTCTGCAGGTCGAGAATCTTGCTCTGGAGAGTCTGGCGCAAGTTGAGGATGGCGCGACGTCCAAAGTCGGCAAAGAAAATCTCCTTGGTATGCTCCTCACCTATCTCAACGTCGGGGTTGTTGTCGGCGCGTGCGTCCGAGATGCCTATCTGCTTGTTGGGGTCGGTGACACATCCATCGTCGACCACCTCAAGGTTTTGGAATATCTGCACGTCGCCCTTGTCGGGGTTCATAATCACGTCGAGGTTTTCGTCCGTGCCAAACATCTTGGCTAGCACGTTGCGAAACGACTCCTCGAGCACGCTGATCATCGTGGTCTTGTCAATGTTTTTTAGCTCTTTAAATTCGGCAAATCGCTCCACCATGTTGGGAGCATCGTCTTTCTTAGCCATAGCTGTATCTTGTAGTTGAGAAGGTTGAGTTAGTTTTTGGGGTTAGTGGTTATGGGTTGTTGAAGAGGATTATTTAAAGTTGAGGTGGTAGGTCACTTGCTTGGTAAGAGATATAGGTAGCTCCACAGCCTCCTCCACCATGACAGGCTTTTTCTTGCCCTCTTCTTTCACTTTCTTAGTCACCATCATAGTGAAGCCCTCTATCTCTGGGCCCTCTGCTGGTGATAGCTCTGCGAGGCGACCATGCAACTTGCGGCCATCGCGAGTCAAGACATCTATCTCTTGGCCTAGATACTTCTCATACTGTCCACGTACACGTAGCGGGGAGGTGAGGCCTGCGGAGCCCACTTCGAGCTCGTAGTCTTCCTTGTCGCGGTCAAATCGCTCCTCTATCTTGCGCGTTAGCTCCACACAGTCGTCGAGGTCGATTCCTGTGGGACTATCGATTTCTACGGTAATAACATTGTCGGTGGTCACCTTGAGGTCAACCAAAAAAGCATCCGTAGAACTGAGGAGCTCCTCAATAGTAGTGGTCAGTAATTGTCGATCTATCATTGGCTTGAAATATTGGTAAACAAAAGGAGGAAGCTCATTGGCCTCCTCCGCGACTTTTCTGTCTGCAAAGTTACAAAACATTTCTCAACCAGCCCCTATTTTATCTCATATATTAATAAGGACAAGGAGTGCGGTCATTAAATATTAACAATATTTAATCTTTATATGCGATTGAGAAACTCTTTTTAACTCTGTGAAATCGGGTTGGATTATTCGGTGATGAGGAATTGGGTGGTGGTGTCGGAGGTGAGGGAGCGATAGCGGGCGATAGCGTCGGCGGTGGCTGCTTCGAGGGTGGGGAAGGAGCCGCGTGAGGTGGGGACAGTGATGGGTCGCTGGCCAGTGTAGCCCATATAAAGGTTTTGACCGCGACGGATGTGGCAAACGTTGCCCTCCCACACTGGGGCCATTACCTCCCCCTGGGCGTTGGTATTGGTGCAATAATAGTTGCCGTCGCGGAAGGTGTTTTGGCGGTATACCATCTTCATGCGGTGGGATGTGGTGTTCTCCAAGATATGACAATATTTCTTGCGAGCAGCAGGGTAGCGGAAGCCTGTATCCTGTCCGGGAGAGATGGAGAGATTATACTCCGTCACGCAATTGTCAAACACCAATTCCTCACCCTCCACCTTGGAGCGGAGAAAGAACTCAAACGATTGGCAACAATTGACCAGAGTGTTGTGGCTAAGGATGATGTTGCGCGCTGGATTATGGCCTTGGATTGAGAGACCACAGTCGTAGGTGCGGGATATTTTAGTGTTGGTGACGGAGGCATTCTCCACCACCACATCCTTGCCATCGGCTATCCAAAACTCTATGCCGTTGCCATAACAGATAGTAGGGTCGGCCAATGAGCCGCCGATTCCATCCACCTCGCAGCTATCCACCACGGCTCCGCTATGCCCCACTATCCCATCCTTGCCCCAATGAGTCACCTTGACGTTGCGGATGGTAGCATTGTAGACCCTTAGACCATGAGTGCCCACGGCAAGGCCGATGCGCTGCTTGTCAAGAGCCACCCCGTCAGGAGCGGAATATTTCACGTAGAGGTAGTCAAACGCTGCAGGGTCGCTGGTATTTGTCGACTGATAGAAATCAAAGTCGTCCTGGAGGTCATTGATGTCAAATACGCGGAGCACGGAGTTCATGCCATCATCGTCAAGCGACACTATTTGCCCGATATTATTGAACAGAGGATCCTCGCTTGTGGCCACTCCGAGATAGCAACTGTCGGGCGCCGCAAGCCATAGGCGGTAGACGTCACCCTGAGCGTCGGCTACCCACTCTCCATTCTGGATGGAGCCACGTTGCCAAAGGTTGTCGAAGCGAGGTATCTTCAAGCCGCAGATTGCTGGGAGAGGACCCTCGCCATAGGCATCCAGAGTCACCTTGTTGTATTTAAGAGACTCATAAAACGTGCTTCCACGCTCCAAGAGCATCGTCCCTGGCCCATAACTGAGGGCTTGCGAGAGGGTGGAGATGGGAAGCTGCTGGGTGCCGGGATTGAGAGGAGAGGCTCCTGTGCTTTCAAGCGAGCTGACATATATCTTGCGCTGTCCGTCAGCGTCGTAGAGGAGTTCCCGAATACGTGGTGCATTCTCTGGGTTAAGCCATCGCTCCTCAATGGGAAGGGTGGAGGGTAAGAGCTGCGTATTTCCCTCGGTGGTCACCCACAAAAATACAGGCTGAGATGTGCCTATCCCGCGAAACGTCAACACATGGCTCTCAGCGCCGTCTGGGGGCGTAAGGAGCACAAAGGGGATAGTGTCGGCTGTGGCAGTGTTGACGATGCTTATCGAGCAAGGAGCCGTTGCCTCTTGCTCGATAAGTATTTCACCAGTGCTTGGCAAGGCGTGGCCGTTGTCAAGTATAAATAGCTCAAAAATCAGAGAGAGGATGAGCGAGAGCATGATTTATGAGAGAAAGATTTATGATGGGGCATTAACCTTTGTCGAGAGCTTGCTGGATATCGGCGATGAGGTCGTCGGCATCCTCTATACCACAGCTGAGGCGGATGAGGTCGGGGGCAATGCCAGCCTCTGCCAGCTGCTCATCGCTAAGCTGACGATGGGTGTGGCTCGCGGGATGGAGCACGCAGCTACGAGCATCGGCCACGTGGGTGGCGATACGTATCAGGCGCAAGGCATCCATGAAGCGGATGGCACGGTCGCGGTCGCCCTTAAGGCCAAACGCCAACACCCCGCAGGAGCCATTGGGAAGATATTTCTGGGCCAACTCATAGCTTTTGGATGAGGGCAAGCCTGGATAGTTGACCCAAGCCACGCGGGGATCGCTCTCGAGATACTCAGCCACGCGCTGGGCGTTGCGGCAATGTTGAGCCATGCGCAGGTGGAGAGTTTCGAGGCCGAGGTTGAGCAGGAAAGAATTTTGAGGCGCGGGGATACTGCCGAGGTCGCGCATCAGTTGGGCCACCAGTTTGGTGGTGTAGGCCATTTTGCCAAAGGTCTTGGTATAGGTCAACCCATGATAGGATTCATCAGGGGTTGTGAGGCCGGGGAACTTGTCGGCGTTAGCATCCCAGTCAAAGTTGCCGCTGTCCACAATGCAACCGCCCACTTGCGAGCCATGGCCATCCATGTATTTCGTGGTGGAGTGGGTCACGATGTCGCAGCCCCAGTCGAAGGGATTGCAATTGACCGGAGTGGCAAAGGTGTTGTCAACGATGAGAGGCACGCCATGCTTATGGGCCAGCCGAGCAAAACGCTCGATGTCAAACACCTTACATCCGGGATTGGAGATAGTCTCGCCAAAGACAAGCTTGGTGTTGGGACGAAATTGAGCCTCGATCTCCTCATCTGTAGCGTCGGGCGATACAAACGTGCATTCTATGCCGAGTTTCTTCATGGTCACGCCAAAGAGGTTGAACGTGCCGCCATAGATGTCGTTGCAAGAGATGAAGTGGTCGCCAGCGCCGCAGATGTTAAATACGGCGTAGAAGTTGGCCGCTTGGCCGCTGGAGGTGAGCATAGCGCCTACGCCCCCTTCAAGAGCGCATATCTTAGCTGCTACTTGGTCGTTGGTGGGGTTTTGGAGGCGGGTATAGAAGTATCCTTCTTTCTTGAGATCGAAGAGCATGGCCATCTCTTCCGAGTTGGCATAGTTGAAGGTTGTGCTTTGGATGATGGGGAGCTGGCGTGGACCGCCATTCTCGGGCTGCCATCCTGCCTGTACACAGAGGGTGGCCTTGTTGAGTTTACGATTCATTATGAGAGGGTTGTTATGTGTAAGTTGGCGTTAATCGGTAAGACACATGTCGAGGCTCTTGGCGATAGCCTCCTTGTCGAGGTTTTGACCTATGAAGACCAGCTTGTTCATGCGGTCGCCATAGGTGTCGTCCCAGTCGCGGAGGATAGAAGGGTCAGCCTCTATCATCTCCTCAAGCTCATCCTTAGGCGCTGCGGCATACCAGAGACCGCTCTCGTTGAGCTTCTTTTGGCGCCCAGCGCTCTCGAAGAGATACGACATGCGAGGGTTGTCTTTGAAAAAGCATAGGCCTTTGCAGCGGATGACGTTCTGGGGCCACTTGGCGCCAATCCACCAGTCAAACTTGTTGAGGTCGAAGGGCCGACGGCGATAGTAGACAAAGGTGGCGATGCCATACTCCTCGGCTTCTCCCTCGCCATGATGGTGGTGATGATGATGGTCATGGTCGTGATCATAGTGGTCATGATCATGGTGGTCATGATTATGATGGTCATGATGTTCATGGTCATGATGGTGGTGGTCATCCTCGTCGTCGTCATCATCATTTTCTATGGGCTTTTCGAGCTCGCGTACCCAGGTGGCCGAGGTGGCCACTTGGTCAAAGTTGAAGGCATGGGTGTTGAGCAGCAGGTCGAGGTCAACATCGCAGTAGTCACACTCTATGATGCGAGCGCGAGGTTGGAGCGCGCGCACCACTTTGCGCACCTTCTGGGCCTCATCCACCGTCAACTCCGATATCTTGTTGAGAAGGATGATGTCGCAAAATTCTATTTGCTGGATGATGAGATTCTCGATGTCCTCTTCATCAATGCTCTCGGCTTGGAGCGACGCGCCGCAGGCAAACTCGTCGCGGAGCCTCAGGGCATCCACCACTGTGCAGATGCAGTCAAGACGCGGCTGAGCCTTGCGATCCACCACCATGTGGGGCATCATACATATCGTCTGGGCGATGGGGGCTGGCTCGCAGATGCCACTGGCTTCTATCACCAGATAGTCAAAGCGGTTCATGGCTATGATGTCGTCAATCTGTGCTATGAGGTCCATCTTGAGGGTGCAGCAGATGCAGCCATTTTGCAGAGCCACGAGGCTGTCGTCTTTCTTGTCCACCACGCCGCCCTTCTGGATGAGGTCGGCGTCGATGTTCACTTCTCCAAGGTCGTTGACTATAACGGCAAACTTGATGCCTCGCTCGTTGGTGAGGATATGGTTGACGAGGGTTGTCTTGCCGCTACCGAGGTAGCCCGTGAGCAGCAGTATTGGGAGTTGCTTCTTCATATTGTCAAAAGAATTATGCTTGATGACTACAAAATTACAAAACTTCTATGTCATTATCATAAAAAACCTTCATTCTCATCGGATATGCCTCTTAGAGCCTTCGCCACGCTATTGGCATACTTGCGCCCCACGGGAAGACTCTTGCCCGAGGTAAGCTTCACTTCTTGCTTGTTGAAATGTTTCACCTTGCTCTTGGGGATAATAAACGAGCGATGTATCCTAAGAAATTGGTCGGCAGGCAACGTCGCTTCAATATTCTTAAGAATGATACGAGTCAGCGTGCATTTACCGTCATCGCGATAAATCTTCACATAGCCTTCCATCGCCTCTATGTATGCGATTTGGGCGAGCGGGATGCTGACGTTGTTGTACTCTTGCTTGACCACCAACATCTTCTCTTGGGCTTTCTCCGAGGCAAGAGGGGCAGGGCGAGGAGAGATTCTTCTCATAGCTTTGTCGAGGGCCTTGACAAAGCGCGAATAAGCAAAGGGCTTATGCAGGTAGTCGACAGCGTCGAGTTCATAGCCGTGGATGGCATAGTCGAGATAGGCGGTGGTGAATATCAAGCATGTGTCGGAGGGTAGCTGTGAGGCTATATCCAGTCCGTTGATGTCGTCCATCTCAATGTCGAGAAACACTATCTGGGGCTCCTCGCGTCGTATGGCTGTCAATCCTTGTGAAGGGTCGGTAAAGGTTGTCAATTGAATGCCTCCTTTGCGCTGGCAGAATTTAGTAATTACTTCAAGCGCCAGAGGTTCATCGTCGATGGCTATACATTTTATGAAGCTTTCCATGTGGGATGTGGGTGATAGAGTGGATTATGGAGCGCATCATTTATCTTAGCTGTAACTTCAGAAAGACTTTAAACACGCCATTCACCTCTTCGGTTTTCAACGCAAAGCGCTCAGGGAAGAGATTGGAGAGGCGTGAACGGCAATTCTCAATGCCCGTAGGGACATCGCGACGGAAATCTTCGCTATGCTTCATCACTTGGTTGATGGTCTCAAATTCAAGAGTGTCGTCATGCTGGCTGATACGGATGGTGATGACGCATGGTTGACTTGTGGAGGCACCATACTTGAAGGCATTTTCTACGAAGGTGAGCATAAGCATGGGAGGCACTTGAAGCGTATCATCGTCGAGAAGGCATTCCCATTTGGTGATCGTACACTCGTTGAGACGCAGACGCTGCAAGTCGATATAGTTCTGGATGTAGTCAACTTCTTCGCGGAGAGTGACGAGGTCCTTGTCGACCGTGACGTAGGTGTAGCGAAGCAACTCGGTGAACTTAACAAAAGCTTCTTCGGTCTTCTGACTTCCCGATAACACCAAGCCATAGAGCGAATTGAGAGTGTTAAACATGAAGTGGGGGCTTATCTGCGCTTTAAACATAGCCAGTTCAGCCTTGTTGCGCTGTGCTTCTATCTTTTTGCGGAGGAGCAATTGGTCATACATCTCTTTGACAAACGACACTGTCAACGCGTAGCCTATCACCAAGGAAAACATGAGCCACAGGGTGATTGACACCCCAAAATTGCGTACACTCGTCTGGTATTCGCTTAGCGACGGCGTGACAAACTCCACTTCGGGGAGGGGGTAGAGCGACAGCAGGTAGTTGAGCAAAGTGAGACCTGCCAATACGCCCCCTATCACTCCTATCCGGCGAGCTATGAGGAGATGAGGCACATTGATTCGCATCAGCAGGAAGTAGCACCCGTAGAGGAATGCGCAAGCCAGGATGGAAAACAATGGCCACTGCCCCAACCAGTTGTGAGCGGGCCCTAAGAGCACCAAAATGGGCATGAACACCGCGCAAAAGAATACGTCAAGCAGGAGGGACGATTTATGCTCTAAGGATTTCATCTTGCAAAGATAACGCTTCTTGAGGAATTTGTGCTAACTTTGATGTCTCTAAGCGTTATTCCAATTCAGAAAGCAATGAACCGTTACTTACCTCTAACTTTCGCTCTTGCCCTGGCTCTCTCGGCATGTAATGACAAGCAGCCTAACGCGGCTCATCAGTCGCTGATGGAGGCTTCTAAGCAGGAACTGGTGACAGCCCTTGAAGAGCGCGACCAGCTGTTGGCGCTCGTTACCGACGTGGCTTCTACTCTTGATCAGATAAAGCAACTGGAGAACGTATTGTCGCTCACGGGCATTCGTGCCATAGAGAATCCTTCGCAACGCACCAAAATCTTATCGGATATTCGCGAGGTGCAGAAGACGCTGCAGCTGCGCCGCGAGCAGATTGCCGATCTCGAGGAGCGATTGCTCACCTCATCTCTGTGTACCGACGAACTTCGCACGACAGTAGGAGCTTTGCGTTCACAGATAGATGCGCAGACCGAAGAGATTAATGAGTTTAAGCGGCTCTTCGACTCCTTGGCGCAGGAAATTGGAGCTCTTAATCACGCAGTCGACTCCTTGTCGACAGGGATGGTCAGCACCTCACGACGCCTGGCACAAGCTAATGCCCAGTCACAGCAATTGGAGGATGAACTCAACGTGTGCTACTATATCGTGGCCTCTAAAGCCGCCCTCAAGCAGCATAAGATACTCGAGCAACCATTTCTGCGACGCACGCGTCTGCTTGCGGGCGACTACGACCAGCAGTTTTTCTTCATAGGCGACAAACGCCAACTGCTATCGTTGCCTTTAGGGAGCGACAAAGTCAAGCTCCATACCACCCATCCTCAAGACTCATATGAGATAATAGAGCAAGCCGATGGGCAAAAGGCTCTCCATATCCTCGACACGTCGAAGTTTTGGACTCTCACCAACTATCTTGTAGTAGAGATTGAGTGAAGGCACCCAAGACTTTCCTTTGGAGAGAAGGTCTTAGATGCCTTCAGGGCAATCTATCTTATTGCGATAAGGGGAATTATTCTCCTGCGAGGGTCTCACCCTTTTCGTTAAACAGTACGTCCTGACCATTGCCATCGGCATCCACAAGATTGACCTTGTAGGTCTTCACGCCTTCCTCGTCCTTGACCGAGGCAGCGTTGATGCTCTGGCCTTCATAGTTGGCCGCGATGGCATCCTTTACAGCTTGTGGGAGCTCATCGGCATTGATGGCTACAAACTCAGCAGTAGCTTGGGTGGCTGCAGCTACTTCTTCCTGGGGAAGAGTGGTGGCTTGGAGGGAGGAAGCGGAGAGGGCGCCAACGAAGAGGGCTGCCATGATAAAATACTTTTTCATCTTGTTAATCTTGATTAGAGTTAAATACTTATGAGTTGTTGTTTCTGATTTTGATGATGCAAAGTTACTAGCTCACCCTCCATCCTCCAAGGAGGCGTAAATAGACAGCGTATTTGTGACAATAAACGACAATTTTCTATAGCGAGATGACTCGACGGATGGGAAATTATGGCTATTTTTGCGTAGTGATAATCATAACCTCATAAGTCACCTCATAATAGAGATATGTATACCATAGAAAATCAGCAAATCAGAGCGCAAGTGAGCGCTCATGGCGCAGAGCTAACGTCGCTGGTGCGCAAAAGCGATGGCAAAGAGTTGTTGTGGAATGCAGATGCTTCTTGGTGGAAGCGTCATTCCCCTGTCTTGTTTCCTATCGTAGGAATGATGTGGGAGGGCAAGGGCCTGATAGAGGGTCAAGAGTATCGCATGGGTCAGCATGGCTTTGCTCGCGACTTGGACTTTGAACTCGTGGAGCAGCAAGAAGATGCCATTCGCTTTGTGCTAATTGACAGTGAGGCTACCCGCGGCTTTTACCCCTACAGCTTTCGCTTGGAGATAGCTTATGAACTAAGGGGAGCAACGGTGATAGTGAAGTGGCATGTGGAGAACACGGATTCCCGCACTCTCGCTTTCCAGATTGGCGCCCATCCAGCCTTTGTGTTGCCCGACTACAATCCTAACAATACCGTGTATGGCTACATGCGCTTCGACGACGATCGGCGAGAGTATCCGCTGTCGGTCATTGGCGAGAAAGGGTGTGTCACCGGCGAGATACGCCCCGTGGAGCTTGGCAAAGAGCTTCCTATCACGGCGGGTCTCTTCGAGGCATGGCCCACGATTATCGTAGAGGAATGTCCCATGCAGTCGATCACTCTTCTCGACCTTAACGAGGCTCCGTGGCTACGCCTACGCCACACGGCTCCCGTAGTGGGCATCTGGGCGCCAGTAAAGGATGGCGTAGTGGCTCCCTTCGTGTGTCTGGAGCCGTGGTATGGCCGCTGCGACACGATGGGCTATACAGGCGACTTCGCAGCTCGTCCGTGGGTCAACGTATTGGCGCCAGAGGCTGCGTTTGATGCTCAATATGAGATCGACGTGCTTTAAACTCTTAAGGCTTAGCCGCGTCCTTAAACAAGTCGAGGAGAATCTCCTCGGCAGTGAGGCTGCGATAGCCATCGGGGTCGGAGAGTCCTTCGGCCCCGATGTGCCATGTGAAGCGCCCACTTTCTGGAGCTTCAAAGAGGGTGTATTTATCCCAATCCTTGAGGAGAACTCGATAGCGGCAGGTCCATTCGGGGTAGTAAGTAGTCATATAATGGCGCGCCAAGGCTAAGGCTTGACAGTCGGGGTCGGCCGTGGGGCTTAGGGCCGAGAGCTGCACGCCGCTTCCGAGAGGGGCGTCGTTGTCGACGGTGGAGTGGAGTAGCACTATACTGTTGTCGGCGCAACGTCCCACCACCATCCATATATGGCCGGTAAAGCTTACGATGTCGCCCGGGAGGTAATCCTGAGGGTCGCGCGAAGTGGCTACTTCCCCCCACCCGTAGCGCTCGGCCAGGTCGCTTGCCATCCGTGTTGAGGAGCTTACGTAGCCCTCGCGGTTGTCATCTTGGGAGGTTTCCATCACGTTGTAGAGCGCCCAGCCAATGTAGCCCGTACAGTCGGCTCCATGGTGGTTGTACTCGTTGAATCCGCTCCACGGGTAAAAGCTCTGTGGTGGGTAGGGGTTCTTGTACTGGTAAGTAGAGTCGTTGCTTTGAAAGAATCTTAACCACTCTTCTGGCAGCCCAAGGATGCATGCCGTTTCGCCCCCGGCAGTGTCCATCCAGTTCCACCCTCCGCCGTAGACGTAGAGGGTAGTGCCTACTGGCATGAGGGCCGTCTGCAGAAGGTTTTTGATAGTGCGTAGCCCTGGCGTGCCAGCCACTGGTGGGGTATAAGGCTCAGCTATATAGGTCTTGACAACCCACGGGATGGGCAAAGAGTAGACCATCGCTGGGTCGCCGATTCTTATAGGAGCCCCCATTGCTATTGCGGCTCCTCCCGCTCTTGGCTCGATAGCCGCAAAGGCCACGCTGTCGGGCAGAGGATAAACTTGCTGGTCAATTTCTATGGTGGCGGGAGATAGGGCAGTGACATGGCCTTGCGCTACGGGCCACTGGCGCTCTAACGCGATGATGGAGTCGGTTCCTTGGGCCAGGCGCAGCTCAAACAGGGCGCCTTCCTCCAGACGGTCGTGGAGCTTGTAGGAGCCACCGAGCGAGGAGAGCTTTAGATGGTGGCTTTGGCCATCGGGAGAGATGAAATCGAAACGGAGACTATCAGCGTTGGCCTTAGTCACCTCTTCTTGACCATAATCCACCACTCCTTTATATATCATAAATGTCTGAGCTGAGCCAGTATAGGGCCATATGAAAAAGGCCAAAAACCCTATGGAGGCCACTGCGCGAGTTGCCTCCAGCCATTTTGTTAAGCGAAGAATCATGTGGGGGAGGAGTTAAAACTTGTAGGCCAATCCAAGGCTAATCACAGCTTGGTCAAAGTCTTTTATCGCCTGATATTTACATTCGAGGGAAGCGATAAGGCATGGCGCCACCTCATACTCCAGACCGGCGCCGATATTGATACCGAAGCGGTTGACGGAAGATTTCACTGTGTGCCATACAGGACCTGCGTAGTCCACCTCGGCGTTCCATCGCGAGAAGGTGATGCCTGCCAAGGGATAAAAATGAAAAGCGGAGCCGAGGCGTATCAGGTAGTGGCCGTTGAGGTTGATGTCCCACGCCGATACGCAGTCGTTTTTGAAAAAGTAGTTGGCTGAGGCTTCAAGACATACGGGGTCGGAGATGTAGTATTGCACTTTGGCCCCGATACCGAGATTTTCGTTGCATGAGGCGTAGCTCAACTGAGCACCCACCGCCATCTTGCCCTCTTGGGCAAAGGCCGTGGCAGCGGCGCATAGCGCGATAAGCATAGAGATGATGGTCTTCTTCATACGATAGGCGTTTTTACGGTTATATTCGCAAATTTACGACATTCTTGTCTTATTGCCAAGCCGCTTCGCATTCATGCCTCCTAAAAAGCCATCATTATGTAGTAATATTCCAATAATTATCCTTATATTTGCGCTTAAATAGTAGAAAACGACTATATGAACTCTGCTCCTGTCACCACTTATGATTGGTTGCGCCTGTTGGCGCAGCGCCTAAAAGATTATCGCCTTGCTTCGCGCATGAGCCAGCGTGAGCTGGCCGAGAAGTCGGGCGTGGGTTTAGCTACGATTGCCCATTTTGAGCAAGGGGTGAGCCGTAATCTGACGTTAGGCAACTTTATATCTCTCCTCCGGGCACTTGAGCTGGCCGACCGGTTGGAAGAACTGTTGCCCCCTCTCCCCATGCCGCCCTTAGCTTTAAAAGAAATCAACAAACTCATCCCTAAACGAATAAAGCGTACCACTAAAAATTCTTAATGCGATGCTTACAAATCTAGAAGTTTGTCTATGGGGGCATCATGTGGGTACCCTTATTGCAGTTAAAGACAAGTATACCGAAAAATACTGTTTTTACTTTGATAAAGCTTTTCCCAAGCTTGGGTGGGACATATCACCCCTCAGAGCTTCCATTAAGCGTGTAGCTCTTACGCCTATATATGGTGAAAGCAACAAGGCTTTCTCGTATCTCCCCTCGTTTATTGCCGATTCATTGCCCGACCGCTGGGGGGACCAAGTGTTTGCTCGCTGGGCCGCGGCTCGTGAAATCCCTCAAAAAGAATTGTCGCCGCTTGATCGGTTGGCTTATATAGGCCTTAGAGGGATGGGAGCACTGGAGTTTGTGCCTTCGAGCGCTAAGGAGATGGAGGAGCCCTTCCGGATAGAGCTGGGGATGCTCCATCAGCTTTCTAAGTCAGCCTTAGAAATGGCAGGCTCCTTTAAGGCCAATATATACGATAATATAATGCTGGAGAGCTTGTTTAAGGTAGGTACATCGGCAGGAGGGAAGCGTCCCAAGGCCATTATTAACTATAATCCTTCGTCTGGAGTCTGTTACTCAGGGCAGGTGGCAGCTCCTGAGGAGGGTTGCATACCGATGATAATAAAGTTTGATGAGCATTCGGATGTCCCTACTACTCGAATAGAGTATGCATACTGGCTTATGGCTCAAGCGGCAGAAATGAGGATGATGCCTTCGAGCCTCATTCAGGTTGAGGATGGAATGCATTTTCTTACCCATCGGTTTGATCGCACTAAAGATGGAGAAAAGCTACATGTACAGACTCTTGCAGCTCTTGACCCGGGTGCTTCATCTTACGAAGAACTATTCTCTACGGCGCTGGCTTTGGCAGTCCCATCGGAGGATAAGAGTCAACTTTTCCTCCAGGTGGTGATGAATGTCCTTTGTGGCAACGTTGATGACCATAGCAAGAATTTCAGTTTTATCATGGATCAAAGTGGCAACTGGCGTGTTGCTCCTGCCTACGACTTTACGTTTACCATCGACCCCTCGGCTCCCAGATATGTCAATCGTCATAGTTTGAGTTTAGGAGGTAAGGATCACGATATAACGCGAGCCGATCTTCTCACCCTTGCTCGAGAAATGGATATTAAAGGTCCTGCCTCAATTATTGACCTAGCCCTCGATGCAGCTTCGGAGTTTCATTCCTTCGCTTCGCAAGCAGGTATTCCTTTCGCTTGGCAAGAAGTCATTATCAAAACCCTTTCTGAGAATTCGCTTCTCCTAAAGCCATAATATTAAGAAAGGGGGAAGTCGTGAAACTCCCCCCTCGATAAAAAGATTAATATAAAATTAGAGTCGCAGCTTGAATACATGGCCGGCTATGGCTACCGTGTAGACTCCCTTAGCGGGAACGGTGATGGTGCGCTCCATGCCCTTGATGGCAGTGTCAATTTGTTGGACTTGTTTTGACAACAACTGCAGTGGAAGGAGTAAAATTAACAAATAAAGTTTCATATTTCGTAAACTTTCAATACCTTTGCATAGTTAATATTACAATCGATGAAACATGAAATTAAAATAAAAGTCAAATTCTTGGACGAAGCCAATGATTATATCAACTCACTTCCACCTCCAGTTGCAAAGAAATTTGCTTATAATATCGCTAGAGTTATGGGAGGTGAGCGAAATCCAGAAATCTTTAAGAAACTCAATGAAGATATATGGGAGTTTCGAGTAAGAATGATGGAAATGTCTTATCGTCTATTAGCTTTCTGGGATAAGAATACTGGCTCTTTAATAGTGGCAACTCATGGGTTTTACAAGAAGACCCAGAAGACCCCGCAAAGTGAAATAAATCATGCGATAGCGATTATGAAAGAATATTATTTACAATGATTTAAAGTTATGGAAAAGCATGGTAAATTTACATTAACCTCATTTGAGGAGATTCTTGACAAACACATTGGCAATGAAGAATCTCCCGAAAGAATAGCTTTTGAGAATGAGGTGGATAAGGCTCTTGACAGTTATTACATGGGCCAATCGATAAAAGATGCCCGGGAGGCGAGAAAACTCACCCAAGAGCAACTCGGAGAGTTAGTAGGCGTAAAAAAGGCACAAATCTCTCGTTGGGAGAATGGCCGAAATGTTAGCGGTGAAACATTACGGAAAGTATTTCGTGCATTAGGTATGCCCGTCTTCCTTAAAACTGAACTTGGACTGTACCCTATTGCCTAAAAAGTAAACTTCCCTCTTTATGACTGATTGTAAGCTGACTGGGCAAAGGGAGTTTATGGATAAGGAGTTGATAGAAGAGCGCTCCGAAGCCCTATAGTGGCATTAAGCGACCCACTCCGTTGTTAATTGACGGTGAAAAGATTGTTGAAAGAGGCTGTGTCATTATGACACAGCCTCAGGAATCCTAGGAGACCTAGGTTGCCTAGGATTCCTGAGGATTATGCACCAATCTATGTCTCTCACTTTTTGACATAGATTTTCTCAACGCGGTCAGCCAATCTCACCAAATAGATGCCGGTGCAAGGCACAACCACTGTCTTGTTTCTTCCTGCATAGATGCATTGTCCAGAAACATTAAAGACCATAAAAGCCTCATCTTCATCCAAAATCTGTATTGAGCCGTCCTTGGCTATGACTTTGGCATGATAACAGTCATTTTCGATATTGTCAACGCCACTGATCACCTCCAAATTTGCATTAATTAGGAGGAAATCCTCCCAAATGGGGGCTGTTGCATACTCGTAAAGGTAACCTTTGGGGACATTAAGCTTGCATGTGGATTTATCTACATTTTTGAATACATTCCATTCACACATTGGGGGAGTAATCGGATAAGCATTTATGGTTGCCAACTTAGATATGCTAAATGCTTCTGCACCGATATAACCTACACGAGCTCCTATGGTAACGTTCTCCAAAACTTTACAGCCAGTGAAAGCTTGTTTTCCTATAACAGTTACAGAATTTGGTATTGTTATTTCCCTCAAGGCATCACAATAACAAAACGTTCTATCATTTATCTCTGTAATATTTGGAGGTAGTTGTACAGAAACAAGATTGAGACAACTCTCGAAAGCTTCAGCACCTATATATTCTACGCTTTCAGGTATGTCAAGGGATGTAAATTTTCCTCCAATAAATGCTTCTTCGCCAATTGTCTTTAATGTGTTTGGCAACAATAGAACTTCAATATCATTCGATCCTGGTTCATTATCGATAAGGACTCTGGTTCCTTCTTTTACTATCAAGGTGTGAGTCGGATCATTAATACCTGTATAATACAGTAAACAGTCATCTTTATAAATCACATCTTCCGTTTTTTTAGCCTCAGTTAACCAATAGGTGTAGCGAAAGGCATCTTTCCCAATATGCATTACTGTCTCAGGAATATTAAAGATGCTTAGATTTGTACAGTACCAAAAACATTCCTCCCCAATTTCAAACAAACCATCGTTCATAAAAACTGATTTTAGGTTTGTATTGTTATAAAATGCCTGCTTTCCAATACTTTTTAAAGTAGATGGGAATTTTACTGTTGTTAACTCGTCATTGGATTGAAAAGCGTAGCCCCCAATAGTGACTACTTGGGTATTCTCAAGATTGATGGAAGCAAAAGATGCATCATAAAAAGTACTTTCCCCTATGTACTTCATGCTCTTTGGAAGGTTGATCTTGTCAAAATTGCAATAAGAAAATGCATAGTCAGCAATGATGTATGTCCCGTCCTTTACCTCAAGATTATCCAAATCCAGACTTTCTCCCTTATATCCCAAAAGTACATTGTCCAAATATATAAGACCATCTTCCTGCTGTTCCCACCATGCCGAACCACTAAGAGCACTCGATTTAATCGAAGTTAAATTTTGTGTAAGATGGATCTCAGTGAGCTGAGAACAATCTTCAAAACACCATTCATCTATGATTTCTACAGATTCTGGTATATTTATTGCAGATATATTTGTTTCGTAGAACGCGCGTCCTCCAATTACTTTAACTGAATTTGGTATTTCAATTTCGGTCAATTCAGTACAATACCTAAAAGCTCCATACTCAATTGTCTTAACTTCATATGTTACTCCTTCCCATTGTACTGTAGAAGGGATTATGATAGATCCCTTATAAAAATTACCATTGACATAATAGTCGGTGTAATATTTCACCCCACAAACTTGGTCAGTATAGGATATAAAATCATAGTCTTGGGGTGTAAGGATGTCATAACATATGCCATCTACCATAAAGTCATACATTTGTTCGGCTGCACTTTTCGTTGGCATAAGAACCAAGATGAACAAGATGAGGGGAAAGGCCCATAGTTGCGGTGCCCAGATTCCCTCTCTGTCACAATTTGAGTAAATCTTTCTCATTTTATCATTCTATCGCCTATTGCTTCCCAGATTCGGCATTAGATTGGTTTATAATAAAAGACGTGGGATGCTCAATCCTGCTTATCCCACACTTGAGGCCCTAGGAAAGCCCATCACTCAGGATAAGCAGTCGGTCAGCCCACGTTGTGATTATACATAAGCCCAAATGACGGGTCGCATCGCTGCAACTCGCCATCAGGTAAATATAATCTACCCTGGACGTCTCCAAACTGCGCATTCTTCTGAGTGGATTTGAAAATTTCCTAGGTTTTCAAGCGTAGAAGATAGCGTCGGAAAAACGCCTTTATAGTATGTAATTACCCTCCCTGTTGGTCAGCTGGCCGATATGAGAAGGCGAGGATGGAGGCACTCTTACCTTTTCCTCATCGCAAAGTTACTATCATTTTTCCTTGATGTCAAAATTTATGACCCAATTTTTGGGGGAAATTTTCATTAATGAGTTTACATGCTATTGATGCGGGTCAGCAGGAAATCCTGGATGTTGATGTATTGGATGCCACGGTCATCGGTCCATGGGAGGATTTCGTCTTTTACAACTACGATTTTTGTGAATGAATCGTCAATACGATTCAGTGAGTTTATCTCCTGAAATCGTTTTGATTCTTCATCTACGGTTAAAGCCGACTGAATATAATAGCGTGAAACACCCTTGTTCACTACGAAATCCACTTCGAGCTGAGTGCAAACGTTCTTGCCCTCAGCATTTTTATGGTTATACTCTACTATGCCAACATCCACTGAGAAGCCCCTAGCTTTGAGTTCGTTGAAAAGGATATTTTCCATTATATGGTTCTCTTCCATCTGCCGGAAGTTGATTTTAGCATTGCGTAGGCCAATATCAGTGAAGTAATATTTTAGCGGAGTTTCAACATAGGAGCGACCCTTGATATTGAATCGCAAAGCCGTGTTAAGCAAGAATGCCTCTACAAAACAATCGAGATATCTTGAGATTGTCTCATTCTTAATTTTCAACTTCTTAACCGACTGGAACGTATCCGCAATTCGAGTAGGATTGGTAAGAGATCCTACAGCTGAAGATATCACATTTAACAAGTCATTAAGAGTTGCCACATCGGCCTTTAAGCTATATCGATCGATGATGCCACGAATATATATAAGGCTGAAAAGGTCTGAGAGGTATTTAGCCTTATCCTCGTGAGAGCTTAGGGATATAACTTTGGGCATTCCACCATAAGTGAAGAACTCACGCCATGCCTTGGATTTGTCTTCTGGGTATGCCGCATAAAACTCATCATAAGTCAAAGGGAACATCGGTATCAAATCGCCACGACCTCGGAAGTCGGTAGCTATATCAGTCGACAGCATTTTGGAATTGCTCCCCGTAACATACACATCGACGTTAGGAAGATTCTTCAAGCCATTGAGAATATCCACGAAACCTATTTTGTCCTCTTTTAAATAAGGATTGGGTACAGACTTTACTTTTTGTATTTCGTCAAGCAAAATATAATATTGGGTTGATTCATTTTTAATGAGGCTTCTGAGATAAGTATCCAACTCAATGGGATTGCGATATCTGGCATTTATGCTGTCATCCAGATCAATCTTGATAATCTGATTTTCTGAAATGCCTTGCTCTATAAGGTATTTATAGAAAATCTTATTCAATAGGAATGATTTTCCGCAACGGCGAATGCCAGTGATGATTTTCACTTGACCATTGTGGCGAAGGTTTATAAGCTGATTGAGATATCGGTCTCTATGTATGACATTCATTTCGGGGGTAATTTTTATGGAAAAACAGATTTTTACCCTGCAAAGGTAGCGGTTTTTAACGAATCAGTCAATAAAGGAATCTTGGTGTTAACAATATTTAAGCTTCTTTGTCAGGCTATAAAAGGACTCAGAGCCCAATCATGGAATCGTATCGACCTACAGGTGGAGATAATGCCCGTAGCCTTCGACGAGATGTCGGCAGGGCCTATTCCACGAAAGTTTTTGAAAAAATTCTTTTTAGGGACTGGAGTTGACAAAGTTCACAAGTTTGTGGACCACAAACTTGTGAACTCGGAAGACTTTTAGTAATTTTGTGTCATGAACGAGAAGGTATTTGCATACGGGACGGCCGTGGAGGGGGAGAACTTCACCGACCGCGAGAAAGAGACCCGACGCTTGGTGCTCAACTTTGAGAATGGCATCAACACCATACTTATATCCCCGCGCCGCATGGGTAAGACCTCCCTGGTGAAGAAGGCTATCGCCTCGCTTCCAGATACAAGCGCAGTCATTCCAGTATACTTAGACGTGTATGATTGCCGCACGGAATACGACTTCTACAACAAACTTGCTGCGGCGGTCATTCAGCAGTCGTCGACAAAGGTGGAACACTGGCTTGAAATGGCCCGGACGTTCCTCTCTCGCATCACTCCAAAAATCTCTTTTGGCACGGAGCCGGGTGGGGAGTATTCCCTATCCTTAGGATTAAGTCCAGCCAATCATACTCCCGAGGAAATTCTCCAATTGCCAGAGGAGGTAGCCAAGCGTAGGGGTAAGCGGTTGGTGATCTGCATAGATGAGTTTCAACAGATAGGAGAATTGACAGAGTCGCTGACGATACAAAAGCGCTTCAGAGGAGTGTGGCAGCATCAGCAGTCATGTTCTTATTGCCTCTTTGGTAGCAAGCGTCATCTGATGACCAACCTTTTTCAGAACAAGAGGATGCCCTTCTATATGTTTGGCGAGATGATGATTCTCGAGAAAATACCTATTGGCGAATGGGTGCTATATATTCAGCGGCGCTTTGAGAGCAGAGGGAAGACCATCTCCAAGGCGCTTTGCGAGAAGATATGCGAAGTGACGGAGTGCTACTCTTCCTACGTGCAGCAGTTGGCATGGAATGTCTATGCGGAAACCGACTACGAAGCCGACGCACAGGCTTATGAAGCTGGCCTTGAAGCGCTGAAGGCTCAGACAAGCGCTCTCTTCCAGCAGCAAATCAACTCCCTTAGCGGCTACCATCTTAATTTCTTGAGGGCTATAGCTCAAGGGGTGAATAGAGGCTTCACTCGGCAAGAGATCTTGAGCCAGTATAGCATCGGAAGCAAGTCAAACGTCGCCCGTCTCCAGTCCTCTCTCATCGAGAAGGAGCTGATAGAAGAGCGCTCCGATGGTCTCTATCTTGCTGACCCACTTTTCGCCCTCTGGTTTCGTTCCAACTGTCTATAGCGTCATTGAGCAACGCACTCGCCTCCTATTAACGTTGAAAACTTGTGGGGGCCAGAGGGCTGGCTCAAAAAGAGCAGCGGAGGGCCGCTGCACTGCGAAAGCTGCCGCACAGGGGGCGGAAAAGAATAATACGCGCAACAATATTTCTGTTGTGAAAAAACTGTTGTGGAAAATTTGTTGCGTGGAGTAATTTTGGTAACTTTGCTGTAAAACTGCAGAGTATGGAACTGACGCGTAAAAACCCGTTTGTAATCAATGGCTATGACGGGCCACAATATTTCTGCGATCGGGAAGAGGAGACCTCTCGGTTGATAGAACTTCTGACCAACGGCAACAATGTGGTGCTGACAAGTAAGCGCCGTATAGGGAAGACCGATCTTATAAGTCATCTTTTTGCCCAACAGGAGATACAAGAAGAGTATCTGGGCATTTATGTTGATGCTTACCCAACGGGAAATCTTTCAGAGCTAATAGAAGCCTTTGGTAAAGCAGTGACCGACGCTCTTAAGCCAAAGGGGAGAGGCGCTATTGAGAAATTTGTAGAGATGTTGACCTCGCTTCGCTCAGAGATTTCTCTTGATTTTCAAGGGATGCCAGTGTGGGGAGTCGGACTTGGGCCATCGGTAAAGCCTGAAATCACCTTAGATGAGATATTCCATTACCTTAACGCGGCAAAAATCCCATGTATAGTGGCAATCGACGAGTTTCAGCAGATAACTAATTATCCTAATGGATCGAGAGTCGAGGCGTTGCTACGAAGCTATGTTCAACACAGTCCCAATACTCGCTTTATCTTTGCAGGATCAGACCGACATCTCATGGCGGAGATGTTTACCTCGGGCGCGCGACCTTTCTTCCAATCTGCTACTCTCTTGGGATTGGCTCCCATACCAAAGGATAGGTATTTGGAGTTTTGCCAGAGGCTATTTGAAGCCTATGGTAAACGTCTTGCCCCCGAAGTGGTAGACAATGTCTATGAGCGATTCAGAGGGATTACTCTATACATGCACAAAGTGCTCAACGAGGTCTTCCTTCTTACCCCTAAAGATGGGTTAGGCACTATAGAGGATGTAGAGATAGCCATTTGCAAGCTCATAGACAACGGTCACGAGGGATATTCCACCCTTTTCAACCAGCTGAGCGAGCGTCAACGCGAACTTCTCTTGGCGATAGCACGAGATGTAGAAGCCCACGAAATAAATAGCGCAAACTTTATCCGCCGCCATAAACTGGCCTCGCAAAGCGCTGTGGCTTCAACAACAAAGCTATTGCTTGAAAAGGATCTTATCACTCGTGAAGACTCCACCTATACCATCTATGACCAGATTTTCGGCTTATGGCTACGCCGTAAAATCCTAAAGCTTTAGTCTGAAGCATAAGAAGTCCACACGCTTGTGGACCACAAGCATATGGATTATTGCTGGGGAGAAGAAGATTTTGGATTACAGCTCAAAAAATCTGCACCTTTGCTTTATTACCTATGGAGAAGTGTGGTCGGACTACACTTTTCCCCACTTAGGATGCCAATGCAGAAGAAAGGAGGATGGACTTCATAGTGCCAGTCGCCATTACCATCCCATTGACAAGGCGACCGGGGCATTACGTTGTCCATCCTCCAAAGGCGGAGAATGCTCTCTAGAGAGTATGTGTTTCCCATTGCTGGAATGGCGATCTCCTTGCGGAGGGGGTGGGATGGTTGGTTGTCATAGCGCAAAGGTAGGAAAATTGAAAACGACAAAATGGCCTTTCCAATCTCGTGAAAGATTGAAAAGGCCAAACGCTTTTATATTAAGAATTTAAGAGCTGCTTATTCCAAAGTGAGTTTAGAATCGGAATTTCGGAAAATGCCACAGATGAAGGCCTGAGAGTAGCCTTTTAGCATAAGAGATTGTGCGAATACCCTAAGCTGGTAGTCGAGATAATTGGATTCTCCGTGCTCTTTCTTCTGGTCCTCGTGAAATTTTGCATACTCCTCCATTATTGTGACATCATCGAGCTCTTGCTTAAGCGCCTCCTCGAGGGCGTGTAGGTCCTTGGCTACTACTTCGTGATAAAGGGTACCATAGAGCTTGAGAGGCAGCCACGAGTCGGCAAACTCAACAGCTTTTTCTAAGTCAGAATCCTTCTTGGGAAGTTGGCGCTTTAGGGTTTCCCACTTATCCCACCACTTTGCAAAATCCTTCTCTAGAAGTATGGTGGTAGGATTGACAATCTTCGCTTCTTCTGAGCCTTTTTCCAGAGCGAATAATTTAAAGTCATATGCCCACTCCTGACCTAAGACCTTTTGCAGAGCATCGTTGGCGTTGCTGATTTTCTCCCCTTCTTTCATTTCCTTAAAAGCTTTCTCCCAATTCTCCTGGAGCTCTTTTAGATTGGTGATTGCCACCGACCTTAATTTATGGTTCAATTTGTCATAGAAGTTATATTGTTTTAAAAGAGGCTTTACGAGGCCTTTCAAAGGATTCCCCCAGTTGGAGTCGGTAAAGGATACTTTTCCCTCATAAGCAGCAATGAAATAAATCAACTTACCCCATACCTCCATCTCTACAGGAAGGACACTGCCATTACTATCAATGGCAAAGATCTCAAAGGAGGGAGTCAAGAAGAGGTGGTAAGGCGCAGCGGAGTTTATCTCAATCTCCCCTAAAATGCAGTTGACATCTATAAAGCATTCGTGACCCACAGTGAGGCCCTTTAACTTTAGGATTTGAGAAAGCTCTTCCCGATGGCGGTCAATCTCATTCTTTGTGGTGACATTGCTATTCTTCCCTTTTGACGAAGGGCTGATGGGGCGAGCGTCGGGATCGAATGCTGCCACAGCCTCGCTTAGCACTTCGGGGAAAGTAATCTCTGGCCACTCGGTGAACGACTCGGCAAACTGAAGCAGACTCTCCTGCTTGTGGTCAGAGTGCTGCCGCACAAAGAGGAGAAAGTGGAGCTTGGAGAAAGCACAATCATCTTGAAGATTTCTGACACAAAAGAGGCCATAGGCTCTCCTGAGGGCGTCTTCTTCCTCCATTCTTTTCGATAGCCTGTTTACAGCCTTCTGATTGTCTCTGGCTTCTACCAGCGAGAATGGCTTTGTAGATTTTGGGGTCATACTATCGATTTTTAGAGGGTCAGAAGATGAGAGCGGGCGAGACGATTTCCTCGACCATCAGTGGCTGGATGGAGAGCATCGTGACGCTTGCGTCGCCTTGCTTGCCAAGGTCGATAGATATAGGCATCGAGCGACAACAACGATAAGCCAAGTCTTGCCAGCGGTCGCGTTGCCCCTCGCCTACGGTGGCCAGCAATAGGCGTATAGGCTCATTGTTACGCCCCAAGGCCGGACGAATTGCCACCATGGGATACGACATGGCCACCATGCTGCCCATCAGGCCCGAAGGATTGGGCTCGGGCAGGTAGCTATACTCTCTGTCGCCAAGGAGATAATCCAGCATCGAAAAATCGGCTGTACGCTCCAAGAGCTTGGCCCTGACAGTCGTGCATAGTTCATCTTCGAGCGCTCTCATCACCTCCTCTTCGCCTTGCTGGTCGGCTTGGTTTTTGAGGCGAGCGCTATACGTCTCAAAAATTTCATGGAGCTTCACCTCCTCGGCCAGACCATCAGCTTCGTTGGCATAATATCGGTCAAGCACCTGGAGATCCGCTACAGGCAGGATAGGAGCGCGAAGCGTGGTCTTCAGTCCGTCGAGCGTTCGTTGAAGTGCTTTCTTCCATTGCCCCAGGCCGTCGCAATACTTCTTCATGGCCGTCCCATCTTCCTTGACCCTTGCCACAAACTCGTTGGCCTTCAGTAGCATCTGTGCAGCAATGTTGGCTCTCATGGCGAGGCGGTCGTGGCGACGAGTCTCCTCGGTGGTTTTATCCGTGAGTTCGGCTATTCTCTCGTCATACTCTTGGCGTATCTTGGCGCGTTGATGCTTGTAGACACCCCATTGCACCACCATAGCCAAGACACCTATACCAGTGAAGATTGCCGGCCAATACCATTTGGAGCTACCCATCAGCACCATAGTGACAAGCACTATTGCAGCTGCCAAAGTGTAGCACACAACGGTAAACGCCCAGTACTTCCAGTTGTGGCGCAGCAGATTCAACGCTGATTGGCGTCCCGACTGCTCGCTGTCGATCTCTCGCTTGAGAGAGGCGACTTTACTCCGGATGGCACTCCGGCAGCTCTCTACAAGCTCAGCCACTACACGCTCGTTGGAAAGTTGGGAGCGCATAGTGGTGTGGAGGCTCATCAGTTTCTGATATTCATTTTGTAGCTCTGAGAGCTTGATTTTCTCGTCCTCCAATAGCTCCGAGTTGACAGCTACGATAATCTGAGCATCTGTCGACTGGATAGAGACGCTCAGAGGCTTCACGGCCTTCTGCTCCTGGGTCAACGACCCCAAGCCTTTTATCTCGGTGATGACATAAGCAGCGTTGAGCAGCGACGAGTCGGCCATGTAGCGATATGGGATGTAGCAGTAGCCTTTGTCGCCAAACGAGGTGCCCCACGAATTGCGCACGATGAAGAAACGCCCTTTCTCGCTATAACCCACCACCACCATGGCGTGGTAGCCTGTGGCTTCGTTGGGGCCTGGGAGGGAGATATAGGCTGTGTCTTCGCCCATCTTTTTGCTCACCTTCAGCGACACGCCTACGGGATAGCCCGAGGCGAGAGCTTGCTTGATGGCGTCGGGCGTGCGCTCCACATTGCAGGCCTTTGCCACCTTGCGCTCTGCAGCGTCACTGTCGGCCGTCTCTGATGGCTGGGAGGCCACCTTGCGGGGGTTGTAAGGGCAAAGTGCCTCCAAGGCTACGCCTTTTTCAGCGGCAGCAGTGATGGCGTCGTAGAGGGTAGCCCCTGTGTCGCCATGAGCTTGGCCGCGGAGTTGGCGTGTCTGCCAATAGAGGTAGGCGGGACTAAGGTCAACAGCCTCTCCCTTAGAGCGGCGCAGCATATACTCCATCATAGCCGTCACGGCAAAGGCTGAGCATGCTCCTTGCTTCCCTTGGTCCTCGGCAGCGAGAAACCACTCGCGCAGGTCAACGCTTTCGGGCATCTCCAGCCCCTCAGCGGCCTTAAAGGTCTCTTCGAGCAGACGATCGTCGACCTTCTCCAGAAGCTCACCATGCTCTGGCATGACGATGTTGGCTGCTCGGCGTTCCTCGGCCAGCACCTTGCGCTGGCGGTCGATGTCGGTCTGGAGCGACCGCATATAGCGCGCTGAGCCTTTGATAGAGTGGCGCAGGCTGCGTATGCGTTGCGTGAGAGTGCCATTGTCGATAGGCATCGCCACCTTGAGAAATGGAGCCAACGAGGGATAATCCTCGCCGGTCTCGGCTCTCTTAAGGTTGCGTTCAAAGATGGCACCCTCGCGGTCTATCTCGGCAAAGAAGTCGAGTTGTCGCTCGGTCAAGGATGAGATGTCGCCTTGATGGGTGTCAAACTGTAAGCCTGAAAGCAGAGGGTCGTCATCGTTGAGCAGGGCCGCTATGAATGCTCGCTTGTCGGCAAGCGACAGGCTCTCATCGTGCATCACGTCGGTAAAGCCCTTATTGATGCCGCGAAAGATGTCGCCAAGCCTGTCCACGGCCTCTTCTACGATATAGTGGTCGTCGGCCGATTCGAGTTTGCGGCTGTCGACATACTTCTCCCAAAAATCATCTATCTCACGACGACAAGAGCCTACAAACTCGTTGGCTTTGTTGACAGCCGAGTTGACATCTACCGATGTCTGCTCCACTCCCTCGCGCTCCATAGCGCTGAGAAGGGTGCGACGCAGGAGGTAGTCGGCGAAGAGTTGACGGTCAAACATCACTGTCGACATACCCATCCCCAAGATAGGGCTGAGGCCGTCGAGGTCAAGATTGGCCGAGTAGAGCGACGTGTAGCAGATGGCTGAAAGTACGCCCAGGCGTCCAGTGAGTACCCCTATCGAGGAGGCGTCGAGCGTCACCGACCGTCCACAGCTATTGATATTGTCCATTATCATAGCATGGCCCACTACGGGCAACTCTTTCCTAAGAGCTGCCAAATGCTGCGCCACCGCTGGCGCTTCTCCCTCGCCACCTGAAAGCCCAAGAGCGCTATCAGCCAAGGAGGCCGTGAGCACTATCAGGTCAATCTCATACAGGTCGGCCGAGGCTCCCTTTGCCAATGCGTTGACAATTGCCATATCGGCAGCGGCAGCAGTAGTGACTATGACAAGCAGCAGACGGCTGTCGTCGCCCGCATCTTCTATGGTCACACGGCGACGATGCATTTTCCCGAGCAGGGTGTTCCAAGCTTGCGGTGTAGGCTCAATAGTCTGCACCTCTTCGCCGCGCCCCTCTACCTCCACGGCCACAAGCCCTTCATCAGTGGGGAGGGCTGTGGCTATAGAGAGATAGCGGCCGGCGCCTTGAGCTTGCTCTCCAGCGCTCTTGGCGCTTTGAGCTGCTCCGGCTCCTATGTATAGGGCTATGGTATGCCTCATTCGAGCGAGTTTACAAATTCTATTTCTTTGTTGAGAAGGTCGCGGAGCTCTTTATTGATGGGGTCGCGTAGAGCTGAGCGGTCTACCTCCAGTTGGGAGTATTTCTCAAGGTAGTTGGCTTTCACGTCGCGGCGCAGCTCTTTGCGCTCCTCCATGCTCTGCTGGCGATTGTGGTCGTCAAAGCGCTCTTGATAGCTGTCGCGCACAGCATCGAGCTTCTTGCGGAATTTTGAGAAGGCCTTGACGCGGTCGCTGGCGAGTTCACACATATAGTCGTCCAGAGCTTCGCCCTCGGCGCGGTTGTAATACCAATAGCGTCCCTCCTCACGCTTCACGAGGCCGTAGACCAGAGCCCTCACCCATATCTCGTGAGCATCGTCGGTGGCAGCTTTGGGCATGAGCGTCCACTTCTCGCGGTCGAGCAGGCTCTTGATTTCCATCGTGGCATGATACGTGTCGGGGTTCTTCCGGTAGGCCGTCTCATAGGTGAGCAGCGGACCAATCATGAATGCCTTGGCCACACCCTGCTGACGATATATGATTACACGGTCTTTCATACCCGTCGACACCACTTGTGGCTTGGCTGAGCCATCGCGAAGCATCAGCAGTTCGGAGCTTATCACGTTGTTGTCCTTATCGCCAACGCCTATAAAGCAGAGGTCGGAGATAGTGGAGGCTTCGTTGGGATAACCGCGGTCGTCGAAGGCGAGCAGCGGGCGTGCACCCTTAAGGGCGCGGTCGATGATAAAGGTGAGTGAGCCCGGTTGCTGCTGGTTGATACGCGCAAGCACATCGTTGACCGACAGCGTGCTGAGGCGCTGAGCGCCTTTGAGCTTGGAGGCAAAGGCTGTAAGCCGCTGGCCTATCTCTTTTTGCGACAGGGCGGCGAAGGCCTCTATTGAGTTGCCCCCTTCTGTCAGATATTCGTCGACCGACACCTCGTCGTGATTGATAGCCACGCTTAGAGCCTCGCGCCCAGTAAGGTCGATGCTGAAAGCATTTACCTCGGCGGTGGTAGATGAGAGGTTTTGCAGACGCATAGCCTCGTTTTCAAGGTCGTTGTCAACGGCTTTGAGTTTACTCTTGATGCCCTCCACCACTTCGATATGGCGGTCGAGCTCAGCGAGCAGTCCGTTGAAGAAGGAGATGGCACCATTGTGGCGCATTATCTCGCGCTTCACGGTGGCCCAGGTATTGACAGTGTTGACCACTGCGGCTCTTGAGTCGCGTTTGCGAGCGCGCGAGGTGAAAAATCCTGAGGCGGCCTGCATCTCGTTGATGTCGGTCTTTAGGTCTTCTTCGCAGCGCCGGTCTTGCTTCTGTAGGTCGTTGAGCTCATCTTTCATTTCCTTCAGGAAGAGGTCGTTGACCTGGTAGCGGATAGCTTTCAAGGTCTCGAGCGTCTTTGCCACGCCTCCATCAGAGGAAAGATTGGTACGCACAAAGTCGCTAAGCTCGTTGTTGACGCTCTCGGTCTTCTCTTGTCGGCGACGGGTCTGTTCGTCGGCTGTGGGGACGGCTCTCTTGAGATATACTTGGATTTCGGGCATAGGATTGTCGGGGTCGGCAATCTCCTCGTAGGGATACTCATAGTCGCGCGCCATCAAGAAGTCGATGACGTTATTGTTCTCGTCGCCATTGTTTTCGCGTATGTTTACTCGGGGATTGTCAATCCAGGCGTTGGCCAGGGCGCTGCAGTCGATGTCGGAGTGGAGCAGGCGATCGATGAGGTAGCGGGCTGCCTTGATGGCATAGATACGCTCCAGTATCGACGAGCGCACCACGATTTCTGAGGCCCCCATGGTGCTCACCCACGCTATGTTGGCGCCGGCGCGCGAGTTTGCCTCATTGATGGTCACGTCGATATTGTCGAGCGTCGAGGCTGCAGCGTCGGAGAGTTGGCCAGCGGCGGTGATGAGTGCCAGCGAGATCATCTCGGCGAGCTGGTCAACGTTGTTGAAACTGTCGCCGTTCTGATTCTTATTGTCGATAAGGAAGATGGCGTTGACGGGGCGCTGCTTAAACTCCACGCTCTTGTCGAGATACTCCACGGCGATGGGCTCATTCTCGGGCGAGAGGCGCATAAGGTAGTCAAGGTCCATGATACACCCATAGGCGTTGGGCTTGACGTTCTCTGTGCCGTAGGGCGACTGGTTGACAAACACGTCGGGGAGCACAGCGTAGGCAGCGATCTTGGCACGGGCACCCACCATGCGTCGCAGCATGTAGGCCATGTCGATAAAGGTGCCAGCGCCGGTGCCTCCGCAGAGCGAGAACACCAGATGGACCTCCACATCGTCGCTGAGCAGCGTGTAGCGAGGGTCGCGATTGTTAGCGCTTGAGGTGATGCGTGCCAAGGCCGCGCGTATCTGTGCCTCAAGGCCTGAGTTGCCATTCATCTGGTTGATTAGCCAGAAGCGGCCGCTGGAGCGCTTGGCGCCAGCGCCGCGGCCCTTGAGTGAGGCCAGAGCGCCACTGTTGCCCTCGGGTACCCAGGCAAACTTCGATTTGTTGTTGCGGAAGGTGTCCTCAGGCGTTCTCATCGTGCTGGAGTATTGCTCCGAGGGGAGGAGGCCTACGGGGCCTGCCACGGTGTTGAGTGTCTTAGCAAAGGCACCGCCGTCGGTGTCGATGCCCAGAAATCCTATCATTGGAGGCACCTCGCCATAGGTGTCGATGAAAGCTTTCTTGGTGTGGAGGAGTGAGGTCATGCCTGTGCCTCCGAGGCCTACGAAGAGGCATCTTCTTATTTTGGTTGCCATGGTAGTGGTGAGTATGGGTATAGGTCAGGTAAGTGATATTTGGATTTTTTCTTTTGTCTGATTGTTGATGAGAGTATACTCGTTGCGAGGTTGGAGAGAAGATGAGGCAGGGTTGATTGACCATACGCCGTGGCCTCGGTCGGTTGACAGACCTTTCTTCGTGGGCCGGAAGGTGAGAGGGGTAGACCATGCTGGGTTGGAATGGTTGACCTCCTTGCCTTTAAAGATGCGGCTTAGGATACCTTGACTTTGAGGCTTGGCGGTAAAAGTGACTCGCCAAGCACCTTTCACCTTCACTGTGCGATAGTAGGGACTGTTGACGGTGATGGTCCTCACCTTCTTTATCCGTGGATACATCTGTCGCTGAATGACGGCAAACCATAAAATCAGCATCAGGAGCAGAGCCACTCCAAGCCAGAAGAGGAAGGTCTTCAGGGGATTCCAGTCCACGGAGTGCTTGCCGCGAAGGTCGTAGTCTGTGCCAGCGACACTCATAGGGTAGATGGTGAAGTAGTGTTTGCCCTCTGAGGCTTCGGGGGTATATTCTATCTCAAGGGTAGAGGTGGGGTCGGTAGGCGCCACAACGAAAGTGCGGTCGGGACTTTCCACGCCGTTGTATCTCACCTTGAAGTCCTGAAATCCGTCCTTGCCTTCCACGCCATAGCGAAAGGCTGCTCCCTCTTGGCGTGCGCTCTTGTTGAAGCGAGGGGCGAGGTCGACGGCAGCACGTGCTGGCTCGGCAGCCGAGCTCCAAAGAAACTTGTCGTACCAGCTGGTCGTGCCTATGTCGGTCTCTTCGGGGTCGAGGCCTGTTAGCCATGCCTTGGGCGAAGGGTCGTTGACCACCGACACTGGTAAGCGTGGATTGACCATGCGGAAGCCGGGACACGACGAGGCTATCTCGAAGGAGAATGTGCGTGGCAGCTGTTCGCTCAGCGAATCGTAGTCCACACCCGGGGCCAGTCGGAAGGTCAAGGGAGTATTAGCTTCTACGGTTGCACCTGGCTCTACCGTGATATTGGGGTCAAGGCTCCTTACTTCCATCTGTTTTTCGGTAATCACGTCGGTGGTGAGCATCAGCATCTGTCCATCGGGGCTGGCCACCAGTTCCAAGTCGAGAAGACCCGCTGGCTCGCTGTAGACCACATCGTCCACACCTGGAGCCACACGGTGGATGTTGGGACAATTTTCAGCAATCTCGGTCACTACGGGGTTGGTGGCGTTCTCTGTAAGCTCCACGATGAATGCGCGGGCATTATCCTGCTGTCCACACCAGCTGCGGAGCTCCGCGCCCCAGTCGCCTTCCATATTGTGTTCGCCGTCGGTGATGACGTAGATGCTATTTTTTAGCTGAGGGTCGAGCAGCTTTTGAGCCTCTCGCCAGGGAGCTATAAGGTTGGTATTGGTTACATTCTCTACATAGCGGTCAAGTCGCTGCTCCAACGCTGCCCAGTCGTAGTCGGGGGCCACGAAGGTATATGTCTCCAGCGGGGCGTTTTGGAAGGGTATCACTGTGACGCGCGTGCCTTCGGGACGGCGCTGTAGGTCGTTGTGGAGCTTCGCTTTGGCTCCTTCCCATATGTCGGGGGCGCCGTTGTAGCCTTTCATCGACTTGGTGCAGTCGAAGAGAAACACAACGTTTTGCTCGCGCTGTGCTCCCACTGGCATTGCCGCCAGCAGGCCTAACAGCGCCAGAAGTATATGGCGGAGGCTTCTTACCTGTTTCATGGTCAAGATAAATGAAGAAATGTGTGTCGTGCCGAGGAAATCAGCGCCCCAAAGATACTTAAAACTTCTTAAACTCCCAAACCCACCAAAGAATTAAATCATAATTCTCAATTCTCAGCCCTCTGCTTGAAATAGAATTTACTTTTTTAAGAAAAGGGATAGGACTACTACCAGTTGGTTGAATTATGTAAGCCATAGCAAGCAAGTCTTGGTGGATTTCAGCATTGCCTTTGTCGTTTATCTTATTTAGGGGAAATTCTTTACCTATGTCAAGAATTTTTACGAACTTTGCGTAAGAGTTGTTCACCAACAGGTTTAAAGAGTTAACACTATGAAGATTCTTGGCAATATCATCTGGCTTATCTTTGGTGGCCTCGAAGCGGCCATCGGCTACTTTACTGGCAGCGTGGCCCTGATGATTACTATCATTGGCATACCGCTGGGTTTACAGACGCTCAAACTGGGCGTTCTGTGCCTATGGCCATTCGGCTCGAAGGTGACCTCCACCGACTCACCTTCGGGGTGCTTGGCTTTCATCCTCGACGTAATCTGGCTTATCTTTGGCGGCATTTGGGCCGCGCTCAACCACCTCCTGTGGGGAGTGTTGCTTTGCATCACCATTATCGGCATCCCTTGGGGTAAACAGCACTTCAAAATGGCCGGCTTGGCGATAGCCCCCTTTGGCAAAACCATCAGCATAGGCTAATTACGGGAAAGGGAGTAGGTTGGGTGGTTGGTAATTACGTGAAAGTTTAGTAACTTTGGACCTTGTATGGGACGACTGATGGCTATAGACTATGGGAGACGGCGATGTGGAATCGCCGTCACTGACGCTTTGCGCATAGTGGCCACGGCTCTTGCCACTGTCGACACGCGCCAATTGATTCCCTCAGTCAAAAAGTATGTGGCTGAAAATGAAGTAGACGCCATCATTGTGGGCCTCCCTGTCAACCTCAACGGCGCACCCAGCGATAGCCAGCGCTACCTACGACCCGCCATTGGTGAACTGCGCAAAGCCATCCCCCAGACGCCTATTATCTTTTGGGACGAACGCTTCACCTCCACCATGGCCCATCAGAGCATGCTCGACTCGGGAATGCGCAAGATGCAGCGCCGCGACAAGGCGGTGGTCGACCGCATGGCCGCCGTGATTATACTCAATAGCTATCTCGAAAGCAAAGCCTACAAAGACTCCTTAGATATTCCAAAAGAAGATATTCAAAACACCAACCTCAACATCCACGACACTGAATGAAACTCCCTGTATATCTCTACGGCCATCCTGTGCTCCGCAAACCTACCACGGATGTCCCCGCCGACTATCCCGACCTTAAGCAATTGGTGGAGGATATGTATGAAACTATGTATGCCTCCGACGGTGTGGGCCTCGCCGCCCCACAGATAGGGCGCGCGCTGCGCCTTGTGGTGGTGGATGGCTCGCCGCTGGCCGAGAACTTCCCTGAATGTGCCGACTCCAAGATGGCCATCATCAATCCAGAATTGGAGATCCTCGATGGCGAAAAGGAGACGCGTAGCGAGGGTTGCTTGAGCCTCCCAGGCTTGTCGGAGAACGTGGGTCGCATAGAGCATATACGCCTCAAGTGGCTCGACGAGGACCTCCAGCCCCACGAGCAAGAGTTCACGGGCTTCCTCTCTCGCATTATCCAGCATGAGCTTGACCATCTCGAAGGCAAACTTTACATCGACCGTATCTCGCCCATCCGCAAGCAGCTGATCCGCGGCAAGCTCAACAACATCGTCACGGGCAAGACCCGCTGCGAATACCCGGTGCGATACGCTCCCAAGAAAAAGTAAGGTTAAGTCAAAAGTATTAAGTCAAAAGTCAAAAGTCAAGTATTAAGTCAAAAGTCAAAAGTCAAAAGTTAAATAGTCAATGGCAGACGATAAGAAGATAATATTCTCAATGGTAGGCGTCAGCAAGACCTACCCTCCCCAGAAGCAAGTGTTGAAGGACATTTACCTGTCGTTTTTCTACGGTGCCAAGATTGGCATCATAGGTCTAAACGGCTCGGGTAAGTCGTCGCTTCTTAAGATTATAGCAGGCCTCGACAAGAGTTATCAAGGTCAAGTGGTGTTCTCGCCCGGCTACTCCGTGGGCTACCTTGAGCAAGAGCCACAGCTCGACCCCGACAAGACGGTGATCGAGGTGGTGCGCGAAGGCGTGAAGCCTGTCATGGACCTCCTGGCTGAGTTTGACAAGGTCAACGAGAGTTTCGGCGACCCAGAAGTGCTGGAAGACCCCGACAAGATGGATGCACTCATAGCTCGCCAGGCCGAACTCCAAGACGCGCTCGACGCTGCCG
>JAJBVL010000089.1 GCA_020859845.1 Bacteroidales bacterium | reverse complement strand
GAAGTTCGGGCTACTTCGGCGAAGTACGCAATACGGGCATTACCGAATGCTTACGGTTGAAGAGCAGGATACGTTCAATCCCGAGGATATTAACGAGTTAGCCCACAAGATGCAGCAAACGCCATCTTGTGGGCTAGCTCGCATGACGAGCATGCGGTCTCAACGTATGTTTTTCTCTTTTGATACCTTGATGGAGGGCCTCATAAGCCGCCTCAAGGATTTGGTAGGTCGACCTCTTTATTTGTCCTGAAGCAGGCCGTTGGCCTTAAACACCTTGATTATCTTCTCCAGCGCCGTTGCCACTTGCTCACGTGTGTGAGTAGCCATCAAGCTAAAGCGGATAAGCGTGTCTTGAGGAGCCACTGCGGGCGACACCACGGGGTTGACAAAGATGCCTTCCTCGAGAAGGTCGCGAGTGATGGTAAAGGTTTTCCAGTTGTCGCGGATAAAGAGGGGAATAATCGGGGTGGACGTATGGCCTATCTCGAAGCCAGCCGAGCGGAAACCTTCGAGGGCAAAGTGGGTAAGATCCCAGAGAGCTTGCTGACGCTCGGGCTCTTTCTCCATAATCTCCAGAGCCTTGAGGGCTGCGGCTGTCGACGCGGGGGTGATACTTGCCGTGAAGATATATGAGCGCGAATGATGGCGCAGATAGTTAGTAATCTCTTTGTCGGTGGCAATAAATCCTCCCAGCGAGGCAAACGACTTGGAGAACGTGCCCATGATGACATCGATATCTTGTGCCACTCCATAGTGATGGCATACACCGCGTCCACCGGGGCCAAACACCCCAATACCGTGGGCTTCGTCGACCATCACGCTGGCGTTGTATTGCTTGGCAAGCTCGGCGATGCATTTCACGTTGGCCACGTCGCCTTCCATCGAGAAGACACTGTCGGTGACGATGAGCTTCACCTTGTCGGGGGCACACTTCTGAAGCTGCTTCTCCAGCGACTCCATATCGTTGTGCTTGTATTTCAATGCGGTAGAGAATGACAAGCGACGCCCCTCGATGATTGAGGCGTGGTCTTGCTCATCCCATAGTATGTAGTCCTCGCGGCCGGTGAGCGTTGACACTACTCCCAGATTTACCTCAAATCCAGTGGAGTAGATCATGGCGTCTTCCTTGCCCATATATTCGGCCAATCGCGCTTCGAGCTCCTTATGGATGTCGAGCGTGCCGTTGAGGAAAGGCGAACCAGCGCATCCTGTGCCATACTTGCGCGTGGCTTCAATGGCGGCTTCTTTGATGCGTGGATCGTTGACGAGACCAGTGTAGCAGTTGGAGCCAAACATCAGCACCTTCTTGCCGTTCATGATCACCTCGGGATCCTGTTCGCTCGAGATGGCGCGGAAGTAGGGGTAAATGCCGGCTGCTTTGGCTTCTTGTGGGGCAGTGTACTTTGAAAGTTTTGTCTGTAATAACTTCATTGTCAATCTTTATCGTGTAGCCTGAGAGCATGCGCTCAAGGGCTTAGCTTAATGTAGGCTGCAAAGGTACAAAAAAGTTAAAAAATACAACTAACGTTTTGGCGTTTTTTTGCACATTTTTTTTCTTTTGTGCAATTACATCAATTCCGCCACCTTGCCTCCGCAAAAAGAGATAAGGGCCTGAGGCTCTATTTGAAGCTGTAGTCCTCGCTGCCCAGCGCTTACATAGATGTAAGGAAAGTCGAGGGCCGTAGAGTGGAAGTAGGTAGGGAAGGGTTTCTTCATGCCTATCGGTGAACATCCCCCTCGGATATATCCCGTGAGGGGCAGGAGCTCCTTCATGGGGATCAGCTCGGCCTTCTTGGCGCCAGCGGCTTTGGCGGCCTTCTTGAGGTCGACTTCCCCCGTGCCTGGCACGACGCATACGAAGTGTCCTACGCGCTCGCCATAGAGCACGAGTGTCTTAAACACCTGCTCCAGAGGCTCCCCCAGTTCTTGTGCCACATGGTCGGCAGCGAGATTGTCGGGGTCAACCTCGTAAGGTATAAGCTGATAAGGCACGCCTGCTCTGTCGAGCAAGCGTGCCACATTAGTCTTTTTTACCGTCATGGAGAGAGTTTACTTGGAGTTCTCTTCCTCGATCCCTGCCAGAGCGGGGTCAATCATGATGCGGCCACAGTATTCACAGACGATGACTTTCTTGTGCATCTTAATCTCCATCTGTTTCTGTGGGGGAATGCGGTTGAAGCATCCACCGCAGGCATTGCGTTGCACGTAGACGATGCCCAGGCCGTTGCGAGCATTCTTGCGGATGCGCTTAAAGGCCTTGAGGGTGCGCTCGTCGATATTAGGCTCTATATCCTTAGCCTGCTGGAGGAGGCGCTCCTCGTCTTGCTTGGTCTCCGTGACAATCTCGTTGAGCTCGGCTTTCTTCTCCGAGAGGATATGCTCAAGGTCGGCCATCGAGTCTTGAGTGGCTTGGATCTCGTGTTTTTTGTTCTCTATCGAGCGCCCATTCTCATCTAGATGCTTGTTGCAGAGCTCTATCTCCAGATTCTGAAACTCCACCTCCTTAGAGAGAAGGTCATACTCGCGGCTATTCTTCACATTGTCAAGCTGCTCATTGTATTTGGCAATCTTAGCCTGAGACTCACGGATTTTCTCCTCTTCGGTGGCGTTCTTGTGAAGGAGCTCCTGGATATCCGCCTGATGGTTTTGGATACGTGTCTTAAGGCCGGTGATGTTGTCCTCGAGGTCGCTAACCTCCAAGGGCAACTCACCGCGCACTTGACGTATGCGGTCAATTTTTGACAGGATAGTCTGCAGCTCGTAGAGCGACTTGAGGCGCGACTCTACACTTAAGGATTGTTCGGATTTGCTTTTCTCAGTAGCCATATGCTTACATGTAAGTTATCGGGTTGGTTTCTCTCGCGGATAACCTGACTGCAAAGTTAGGAAATTTTTCGCTAATAATGCGCGAAAAAATTGCTTTAGTGCATTCTTCGCTTTCATAGTGACCTATATCGATGATGAGGAGCTCATCGCGATGGTCCACAAAGTCGTGGTAGCGCACGTCGGCGGTGATATATGCCAGAGCCCCTTGGCGCATGGCATCGGCGATAAAGCTCCCTCCTGCTCCGCCACATAAGGCCACGCGTCTTATCTGGGCTTCAGATGGATAGTGGCTGCAACGGGCTGTGGAGGCTCCAAAGGTGCTTTTGACGTGGCTTACCAGTTCAGCCCCTGTCATTGGGGAGGCCAACTCGACGACTATCCCCGACCCGAAGCCTTGGCTATCGGCGCTGGGTTGGAGAGGTCCGATAATAGAGCAGGGGAGGCCCAAGCGCTCCACCATCTCGCAGCTCACACCTCCCATGGCGTTGTCGAGCGAGGTATGAGCCGAGTAGAGAGTGATGCCATGGCGTATGGCTGCTATCACGGTCTGCTCTTGGCGCGTGGCTCCTGTGATGCTTTTTAGGCCTTTAAACAGCAGGGGGTGGTGGGAGATGATGAGATTACATCCTAGCTCTACAGCCTCTTCTACCACCTCGGGGCCGAGGTCTACGCAGAGCAATACTCCACTACACATGTCGCTGACCACCCCCACCTGCAGCCCCGAGTTGTCGTAGCTCTCTTGCAGACACTCGGGGGCGTAGGCGCGGATGGCGGCGATGATTTCGCCGTTGGTAGGTGTGGGGTTATTTGCTGTCACCTTTCTTGGGCTCCACTACGTTGATACAGAGCTCTTCGAGCTGACTATCATCGATGCGCGATGGGGCATCGATCATCATGTCGCGTCCAGAATTGTTTTTCGGGAATGCGATAGTGTCGCGGATAGAGTCGAGACCGGCCAGAATCGACACCATGCGGTCAAAGCCAAAGGCCAACCCTCCATGAGGGGGAGCACCATACTTGAAGGCATTCATCAGGAAGCCAAACTTATATTGAGCATCCTCCTCGCTAAGCCCCAGCAGCTTAAACATGCGATCTTGTAGCTCGGCATCGTGAATACGGATGCTGCCGCCTCCCAGCTCGTTGCCGTTGACCACCATGTCGTAGGCTGTGGCTCTCACTGAGCCAGTGTCGCTCTCCAGCTTGTCGAGGTCGTCGGGGTTGGGCGAGGTGAAGGGGTGGTGCATAGCGTAGTAGCGCTGTGTTTCGTCGTCCCACTCAAAGAGAGGGAAGTCAATCACCCAGAGGCACGAAAACTTCTGAGGGTCGCGCAGCCCCAGACGGGAGCCCATCTCAAGGCGTAGTTCTGAGAGCTGCTTGCGGGTCTTCATGGTGTCGCCGGCAAGGATGAGCATTAAGTCGCCCGGACGAGCGCCTGCGCGGTCGAGCCAGGTCTTTATTTGGTCGTCGGTAAAGAATTTGCCCACCGAGCTCTTTATCTGTCCATCGGGCTCCAGCTTCACCCACATCATGCCCTTGGCGCCTATCTGTGGACGCTTCACGAAGTCGGTCAGCTGGTCGAGCTGCTTGCGCGTATAGCCTGCGCATCCAGGGGCTACAATGGCTCCCACATAAGGAGCATCGTCCATGACGGCAAATCCCGAGCCCTCGGTGAGATCCTTCAGCTCCACAAACTCCATGCCAAAACGCGTGTCGGGCTTGTCGCTGCCGTAGAGGCGCATAGCGTCGGCCCACGTCATGCGCGGGAAGGGCTCCTTGAAGTCGATATCTTTTACATACTTGAAGATGTGCTTTATGAGGCCTTCAAAGGTCTGGAGCACGTCTTCCTGCTCCACAAACGACATCTCACAGTCGATCTGAGTAAACTCGGGCTGTCGGTCGGCACGCAGGTCTTCGTCGCGAAAACACTTCACTATCTGGAAATAACGGTCAAAACCGCTCACCATCAGCAGCTGCTTGAAAGTCTGGGGCGACTGGGGCAGTGCGTAAAACTCCCCAGGATTCATGCGCGATGGCACCACAAAGTCGCGTGCGCCTTCTGGCGTCGACTTGATAAGCACTGGTGTCTCCACTTCGAGGAAGCCCAGCGAATCAAGGTAGCGGCGTATCTCGAAGGCCATCTTGTGGCGTAGCTCCAGATTGCGGCGCACAGCCCCTCGGCGCAGGTCGAGATAGCGATAGCGCATACGCAGGTCGTCGCCGCCGTCAGTGTCGTCTTCGATGGTGAAAGGAGGCACGTCGCTGCGATTGAGCACCTTGAGGTCGGTGGCAATAATCTCAATGTCGCCCGTGGGGAGGTTGGGATTTTTGCTCTGTCGTTCTGCCACAGTGCCTGTAATCTGCACCACATATTCGCGCCCCAGATGGTTGGCGGCGTCGCAGAGGGCAGCGTTGGTATCGTTGTTGAATACTATCTGGGTGATGCCATAGCGGTCGCGCAGGTCAAGGAAGGTCATACCTCCCATCTTGCGGATGCGTTGCACCCATCCCGCCAAGGTCACTTGGCGATTGCAGTCGGCGGCGCGGAGCTCACCGCATGTAGAGGTCCTATACATTGGTATCTATAAGGATAATGAGATGATTATTTGGATGTTAAGTAGTGAATTTCTCGGGATGTTTACCGCTATATGGACGATAGAAGGCTTTAAGACGCGCCATGTCGTCGTCGATGTCGTCGGTGAGTGGCTCAAAGATATGGGTGATGAGGATGCGCTTGGTCTTATAGTCGAGCACCCCTAGCTCGATAGGCACATGTGCACCCAGGGCTATGCGGAAAATGCCGCTATGCCATTGCGTGGTGGCTTTGCGCGTCCCCTCGGGAGTGATGGCCAAAGCCATACGCTCCTCCGAGTCAAATTTCTCGATGATTGCCTCCACGAGCGAACCGCGGCGTCCTCGAGGCACGGGTATACCTCCAATGGCCTTGAAGATGTAGCCCAAGGGGAAGAAAAACCATGCTTCCTTCATCAAGAAGCCAGCTTTGCGTCCCACAGAGGCGTAAGCCAGTTTGCCCCAGAAGAAGTCCCAATTGCTGGTGTGAGGGGCCACACATATTATACACTTAGGATAGTCGGGCACGGTGATCTCCACCTGCCACCCGGCTATCCTAAGAATGCTTTTTGCTAAAAAGCTTGAGATACTCATCGGTCGGGTATAAAAAGTATTGTTGCTACAGTGGATGGTTGAGATGCCACGGCTTATTCAGCTTTGGCAGCCTCGCGCCCGGGAAGGGCTGCGTTCATCATGTGAACAATCTTTTCTACCTCGTTGTTGAATTGCTCTTTCAATTGGTCGTAAGCTGCCTTGTAGTAGGCGTGGCGTGCGGCCTTAAACTCGCGCAGGCTGGCGAAGTCGGCGGGGGTCTTGTCAAACGCAAATGTGGCGCGGGCCAGCGAGGTGGTCTGCAACTCTGCTATCTTGCGTATCACGTCGGCCATCTTTTCGCGGTCGATACCAGGGATGATATGGCGTGCCATGGAGCATTCTGCTGCCAAGTCGCCACACACGAAGCGTATTTGCTTCTTAAGGGTACGTTTGTCTGCCATAGTAGTGAGTCTTTTATGGGTTAGAAACTATTGGGGGTTGAGAGTATATTATCTTGCTGTTTCCAGCAGAAATTTCTTGAAGGAGGGGAAGTAGGGGCGCAGCGTGGTCATCTCCTTTTTGCCATCCATGAAGGCTTGGAGGCGGGGAGGGATGTTGACTATCTGGTAGACGATAGGCTCCACCTTCTCCTTAAACTTGGCTGGGTGAGCCGTCTCCAGAAAGACACCCGTCTCGCCTGGCTTGAGTCCATCCTGCAAGGCTTGGTATGCCGTGGCGCCGTGAGGGTCGAGGAGATAGCCTGTGGTGTCTATGGTTCGGCGCATGGTCTCCTCTATCTGAGCGTCGGTATACGTATAGCCCGTGATGTCGGCGGTGATAGCGTCGTGGTTGTGACTATAGAGGTCAAGGATACGGGCAAAGTTGGAGGGATCGCCCACATCCATGGCGTTGGCAAGCGTAGGGATAGAGTGGGTGGGGGTGTAGACACCCGTCTGTAGATACTTGAAGAATACGTCGTTGCGGTTGTTGGCAGCTATAAACCGTTTCACGGGGAGGCCCATACGCTTGGCTATGAGGCCAGCTGTGAGGTTGCCGAGGTTGCCGCTTGGCACGCTTATCACCACGTCCTTAATCCCCTTCTCTTTCATGCGAGCATAGGCATGGAAGTAGTAGAACGACTGTGGGAGAAAGCGAGCTATGTTAATGGAGTTGGCCGAGGTGAGCTTGAGCTTTTCGCGCAGCTCTTGGTCCATAAAGGCGTTCTTCACTAGCGCTTGGCAGTCGTCGAAGGTGCCTCTCACGGCAATGGCTGTGATGTTATGGCCCAGGGTGGTGAATTGCGACTCTTGTATGTTGCTCACCTTCCCCTTGGGGTAAAGCACGTAGACGTGTACGCCATCCACGCCCAGAAAACCGTTGGCCACGGCGCTCCCAGTGTCGCCCGAGGTGGCCACCAGCACGTTGACCTCGCGCTTGTCGGTCTTGTCTTGGCGATTGAAGTGGCCTAGCAGAAGGGCCATGAAGCGCGCCCCTACATCCTTAAAGGCCAGTGTGGGCCCGTGGAATAGCTCCAAGCTATAACTGCGGTCGTCGACCTTCTTGAGAGGGATGTCAAAGGAGAGGGTCTTGCTTACGATGTCCTTTAGGGTGGCCGAGTCAATTTCCTTGCCAAAGAGGGTGTTGGACACCACGTAGGCTATGTCGACGAGCGACATCTGGTCAATGTTGTTGAAAAACGCCGCGGGGAGTGTAGGTATACTCTCTGGCATATATAATCCTCGGTCAGGAGCGAGGCCTGCCACTACGGCTTCGCCGAGAGTGGCTTTGGGTGCTTGACCATTGGTGCTGTAATATAGCATGTCGGTTGGTTCTTTCTTTGTTTTCTTGGTTTATAGGAGAAATAAAGCCTTCATAAACTCTTGACCCACCAAGGCTCCATATCCGCCTTTGAGAGCGGCTTGCTCGCTGAAGTGGTCGACAGCGTCAGGCTCCATGCCACGCACGTAGATGGTGAAGGGTACAGGACGCGCTGTGTGGGTGCGGATGGCGCAGGGTGTGGGATGGTCGGGCAGGAGAGCTATGGCCACTGGCTCGTCCATCTGGTCAACGGCTTCCATTACAGGCTTGAGAATACGGCGATCGAGATACTCTATGGTGCGTATCTTAAGATCCACATCGCCCTCGTGGCCTGCCTCGTCGCTGGCCTCCACGTGGAGAAACACGAAGTCGGCGCCGTCACGCAGAGCTTGGATGGCCGCCGCGGCTTTACCTTCATAATTGGTGTTGTAGAGACCCGTGGCCCCCTCGACGGTGATGGGACGAAGGCCTGCCAGGACGCCAATGCCGCGAATGAGGTCAACGGCCGAGATTACTACCCCGCGCTCCACTCCATAGGTGTCCTTGAGAGTGTCCATCGAGGGTCGATAACCTGGCGACCAAGGCCATATGCTGTTGGCGGTGTCTTTTCCCTCGGCGATACGGCGCTGGTTGATAGGATGATTGGCCAGTACGCGCTGCGAGGCCAAAATGAGGTCGTTTAGGCGCTTAGCCGTAGGGATGGCCTCGTCGACGTCGGCCGTGATCATTATCTCAGCGATGGGGGTGCCAGGCACGTCGTGGGGTGGGGTGCATAAGATGCGCTTGTCGCCTCCGCGCAGCTTCAACACATGGCGATAGGCCACTCCAGTGTGGAAGTGTACATCCTCGCTCCCCAGCTCTGCCTGCAAGGTCTTGATGAGCTCGTCGGCCTCGGCCGTGGATATATGGCCTGCCGAATGGTTCTTCAGGATGCCCTCGGGGGTGACACACACCAGATTGCATCTCATCACCATTTCTCCATCCTCGATGGGGATGCCTATGCTGGCAGCTTCCAGCGAGCCTCGTCCCTCAAAGGCCTTGGCCACGTCGTAGCCAAGGATTGTGAGGTTGGCTATCTCGCTGCCGGGATGAAATCCCGCGGGGACTGTCGACAATACTCCTGACCGTCCACGACGAGCCAGCTCGTCCATCGAGGGCGTAGCGGCTGCTTCTATGGTGGTGAGGCCTCCCAGGCGCTCTATTGGCTCATCGGCCATGCCGTCGCCTAATATAATGATACGTTTCATCGGATGTTGGCAATACTTATGATGTCGGCAAACACACCGGCTGCTGTCACGTCGGCACCTGCTCCATAGCCTTTGATGGCCATGGGATACTCTTTGTAGCGTTCAGTGGTGATAAGAATCACGTTGTTGCTCCCTTCAAGACTATAGAAGGGCGACTGACTGCCCACACGCTCCAGCCCTATCGAGGCGCGCCCCTCTACCAGTCGGGCCACGAAGCGAAAGTGCTCGCCAGCGTCCTCGGCCTCCTTGCGATGGCGCTCGAAGGCCTCGTCGAGCTCGGGCACACGCTTGAAGAAGTCGTCGACCGACCCCTGGAAATACTCGTCGGGGAGGAAGAGGCGCTTCTCCACGTCGTCTTGCTCCAAGCGGTAGCCTGCTTCGCGAGCCAGAATCACCAGCTTGCGGGTGACGTCGTGGCCGCTGAGGTCTACACGTGGGTCTGGCTCGGCATAACCTTCCTCTTTGGCCTTGATGATGGCTTGGCTGAAGGTCACCTCGGCGCTAAGCACGTTGAATATGAAGTTGAGGGTCCCCGACACCACTGCCTCTATCTTGAGTATCTTGTCGCCCGAGTTGATAAGGCTGTTGATGGTGTTGATGATAGGGAGGCCGGCGCCAACGTTGGTCTCAAAGAGATACTTCACATCCTTGCGGCGTGCCACCTTCTTTAGACGTTCGTAGAGCTCATATTCGCTCGAAGTGGCTATCTTGTTGGCCGCCACTACGTTGACATTGTGGTTGAGAAGGTCGTAATAGAGCGATGCTATCTCCTCGCTTGAGGTGCAGTCCACAAATACCGAGTTGAAGATGTTCATTCCCAGTATCTCATCGCGTATCACGTCGGGTGTCGACTCCTTGCCATATTCTTGGAGCTGAGCCATGTAGTTGACCAAGTCGATTCCAGCGCGTGTGAAATAGCATTTTTTGGAGTTGGCGATGCCCACCACGTTGAGCTTCAAGGCTTTGTCGTGGAGAAGATATTCTTGTTGACGGGCGAGTTGCTTTAGCAGGTGACGCCCAATGTTGCCAACTCCTATAATGAATAAATTGAGCACTTGGGTGTCAGACAGAAAAAAACTGTCGTGGATCACATTGAGGGTTTTGCGCTGATCCTCGAGGCGCACTACAAACGAGATGTTGGTCTCCGAGGAGCCTTGAGCGCAAGCTATGACGTTGATACCGTTGCGTCCGAGGGTGTTGAATAGCTTACCGGCCACTCCCGCTTGGTGGCGCATGTTTTCGCCCACTATGGCCACTGTGGCCAGATCGTGCTCCACGGTGATGGCGTTGATTTCGCCCGTTTGCAGTTCGGCCAAAAACTCTGTCTCCAAAGCCGATACCGCACGCTGAGCATCGGCATTGCGCACAGCAAAGGTGGTGGTGTTTTCGCTCGATGCTTGCGACACGAGGAAGACGCTCACACCGTTGCGAGCCAGCGCGTTGAAGATGCGGGCGTTGATGCCTATGATACCCACCATGCCCAGACCGCTGACGGTGATAAGACAGGTGTCGTTGATGCTCGATATGCCCTTGATCATCTTGCCCTGGGAATGGGGCACGAGGGTGTCGGAGATACACGTGCCAGGAGCCGTCGGGTTGAAGGTGTTCTTGATAAGTATAGGTATGCTCTTATGAAACACTGGATAGATCGTGGGGGGATAGATCACCTTGGCGCCAAAGTTGCATAGCTCCATGGCTTCTATAAAGGTGAGATGGTCGATGACGTAGGTGGTGTTGATCACCTTGGGGTCGGCTGTCATAAAGCCGTCTACGTCGGTCCATATCTCGAGCACCTCCGCATCAAGAGCCGCGGCCAAGATGGCGGCGGTGTAGTCGCTGCCGCCGCGTCCAAGGTTGGTCACGTCGCCATGGCTGTCGCTGGAGATGAAGCCAGGCACCAGAGCCACCTGAAAGTCGTGGCGCCCAAAGGTCTCATGGATGAGAGGCTGAGTGGCATCGTTGTCAAGCACGTGCTTGCCAAACTGATTGAGCGTCTTGATAAACTTGCGCGAGTCGTAAAGCTTGGCATTGTTGATGATATGGCTGATGATGAGGCTCGACAGCCGCTCGCCATAGCTCACGATGATATCCAGCGAACGGCTCGAAAGGTCCTTGATAAGGCTCACACCTCGATATATATTGGATAGCTCCTCGAGCAGAGCGTCTACGTGGCTCATCACTTCCGCTTGGTCGCTCTCGGGCACCATGCCACGTATCACTTCATGGTGGCGCTCAACGATTTTGGCATACGACTCGAGGTAGCTGATGTCAGCTTTGCTCGCTAATTGGGCTGTGGCTATCAGTCGGTCGGTGATGCCGCCAAGGGCCGACACCACCACGATCACAGGGCCTTCTACGGCCTCCACAATCTCTTTGACATTGCGCAGCGACTCCACAGAGCCCACCGACGTGCCACCAAACTTTAATACTTTCATCTATTGCGTTTTATCTTGATTTAGCAATGTATTACGATAGACATATCGCAAGCTCCCACCGCAGGGCAGGGGCCTACCACGTTGCAAAATTAGTGATTCCTTGCGTCTTAACCATACTAAGAATGAAGTGGCGGTTGTTAAATCGTGTTAATCATGCCTGCCCCTCCTGCTATGACTTATAGTTTTTATTAGTAATTTTGTGGGCGGCTTTGGCAAGCCGTCCCCTATCCCTTTCCCCTTTGCGCCGTTCCGCCTCTCGCCTTGGCGGCGAGATTCCTTCCCTCTTTTCCCCTGCTTTATTCCACATTATACTTACTATCCATTAAAGTCATTTTTCCCCCTTTTTCCCCAGCATGAGTAGATTCAGAATACTCATCGTTGCCTTATGCAGCTTAGGGATGTCGTGGGTTGGCGTGAAGGGACAGACACTTACTGTCGACCGCCTTTTTGCACTTATTGATGCAAACAATGCCCAGCTGATAGCAGCTCGTAGCGCCGTGACCACTGCTCAACAAGCCGAAGCAGTGGCTCAAAGTGCACGTCTTCCTGAAGTGACAGCCTCGATTGACCTTCGCTACCTTGGCAACGGTAGAGTTATTGATCGCGACTTCTCATCATCGATGAAAGCAGCGATACCACATTTCGGCAACACATTCACCCTTACGGCTGTCCAACCTATTTATACCGGAGGAGCCATCTCCGCTGGCGTTGACTTGGCCAAGGCTCAGACCCGTGCAGCCATCATAGGCGAGATGTCGACGCGAGCAGCCCTGCGCATGGAGGCTATGAGCGCTTACCTCAACCTCTACAAGGCTTCCAACCTCCTCCAGGTCTATGACCACCATATCGACCTCACAGAGCGTCTCCTTGAGCTGATGCGCTCGCGCCATGAGCAGGGAGTGGCTCTACGCAACGATATCACTCGCTATGAGCTACGTCTGTCGTCGCTGCGCTACGACCGCACGTCGGTGGCCAACAACTGCGACATCCTCACCCACGACCTGCGGCTGATGCTCGGCCTTGGAGCCGACGACCCCATCGTGCCCGACACCACACTGGTCGACCAAAGGTTTCCTATCGATGGCGAGGCCTGGTGGCAACAGCAAGCCCTCGAGGCGTCGTGGGCGCTTAAAGGCCTTGATGCTCAGCGCCAGATAGCCCTGGAGAGCCGACGGATTGTCAATGCCGAGCGCCTGCCACACCTCAGCTTGGTGGCTTGTGAAAACCTCGTAGGCCCTATCACCATTGAGATACCAGCAATCAACAAAAACTTCAACAGCTGGTTTGTAGGGCTTAACATCTCCTACAATATATCGTCGCTCTACAAGACCAATAAGGCTGTGAAACGCTCCACCCTTGCTATTCAGGAGATATCGGCTCAGCATGATGCTACACGCATACAGCTCGACCAGCGCATTTCGCAAGCCTATACGCTCTATATACAAGCCTACGAAATGCTGGCCACCGAACGCAAAAACGTGGAGCTCTCCACCGACAACTATCGCATCGTCAATCAGCGATTCATCAACGACTTGGCACTCTTGACCGACATGCTCGACGCCTCCACGGCTCTGCTCGATGCAGAGGTGAGGGTGGTCAATGCCCTTATCGACACTATTTATTGCTATTACCAACTCCAACACATTGCAGGAACGATATGAAACAAAAGACACGCCGTAGGCTTCAGAATATAGGAGTGCTTGTGCTGATAGCACTCGGACTCTGGTGGGTGTTCTACCAATTTGTAGGCTTCACTTCTTCTACTTTTACCGACAATGCTCAGGTGAGGATGCTCATTGTCCCCGTCAACAGCCGTATCCAGGGTTTTGTCAAGGAGGTGAGGTTTGACGACTTCACTCGTGTGGAGAAAGGCGACACGCTCGTCATCATCGAGGACACAGAGTTTAAGCTGCGTGTGGCTCAAGCTCAGGCCGACTTGGCCAACGCCTCAGCTGGCTCCAAGGCCACTGCTTCGGCCATCACCACCACACGCAACAATCTCACCGTCTCCGACGCCGCCTTGGCCGAGACAAAAGCTCGACTGACCAACGCCGAGGCCGAGTATCACCGCTATCAGCAGCTCTTTGAGCAAGAAGCTGTCACTCGTCAGCAACTCGATGCTGTCACCACAGAATATGAGGCTCTCAAGGCTCGCTACGACATGCTCGCACGTCAGAAGCAGACGACAGCCCTCACCACTACCGAGCAAGGCCATCGGCTCGACCAGAGCTCGGCTGGCATCGACGTGGCTCAGGCGGCTCTCGACTTGGCCAACCTCAACCTGTCGTACACCGTCATCCTTGCTCCCTGCTCGGGCTACTGCTCTCGCAAAGCCATACAGCCGGGCCAGCTGGTGCAGCCGGGCCAGACGCTTCTCTCGGTCGTTGACACATCCGACGTGTGGGTAGTGGCCAACTACAAGGAGAAGCAGACTTCCAATATGAAAGTGGGCGACCCTGTAAAAATCACAGTCGACGCCATCCCAGGCGTCACGTTTGAAGGCTCGATAGAGGCAATCTCGGGAGCTACAGGCGCCCAGTATTCGGTGGTGCCTCAGGACAATAGCACGGGCAATTTTGTCAAGGTGCAGCAGCGAGTGCCCATCAAGATACGCTTCGATGCCAGCAATTCGCCTTCGGATATGGAGCGCCTGCGCGCGGGTCTCAATGTAGAATGTCGTGTCGACGTAAACAAGCAGTAGATGGCTGGCCCGATGCCTACTGTGCGCCTTGTGCGCCAGTTGTTGATGTTTAAAGGATGGGTGCCCCATCGTGTGCGCTTCTGGAGCGTCGTGATGATGGCATTCTTCTTCCAGTGTGTCACCGGAGTCTACACTGCTTCTCTCACCCAGATGGTTGGCGAGATGGGCTATCTGAGCGAGGACGTCACCATGGGAAGTTATGCCGCCTTGATAGGCCTCAATATGATATTCCCCATCCTTTTCCGCTTGAAGTTTGGATTTTTCACCCGTCAGTTATGGTTTATTGCATCTGGGGTGGTGATAGCCTGCTCTGTGGGTATGTATTATATCGACTGCCCGTGGGTGATGTGGATTCTGTGTTATATAGCTGGATTTGCCAAGATGTTGGGCATGTTTGGTTGCATCTCCACGGTGCAGCTCAACTTCACCCCCACGCGCTCCTTTGCCGTCTTCCTGCCTATCATCTATCTGCTGGTGTGGGGAGGCGTGGAGTGTTCAGGCTTAGCTTCTGCCTATATATGCTACTTCGCCTCGTGGCGCCAGATGTTTGCCCTTACCATCGTGTTGATGCTGATCGTGGCTGCTATCACCTACTATATGATGAAGCCCGATCATCGTTCGGGTCCTCCGGTTCCTCTCAAGGGTATCGACTGGCTGGGGCTTGTGCTTTGGTCGTCGATGTTTATGGTAGGCACGTGGGTCTTCACCTTTGGCGAGCATTATGATTGGTGGGATAGCATCGAGATATGGCGCGCCACATGGATTTTTCTCTTTCTCCTCGCCGCCTCGCTATTGCGCTCTTGGCTAGCCAAAGAGCCCTTTATCTCGCTCAAGGCTTTCCAGTATCCTTGCTCGTGGCAGCTATTGGTGATGCTCTTCGTCTTTGCTATGGTGATGGCTTCTTACCATTCGCTGTTTAGCACCTTTGCAGGGGGTGTCTTGGGCATGGATTACCTGTCGCTGGTGAAGTTTAACTACCCAGAGATCTATGGTTTTATCCTTGGAGCCATCTTGGCCTATTTTGTCAAGGTGAGGTGGAAGTGGAGTCTCAAACAGATCTTTTTCTTGATTTTTTTCCTCGCTGGCTATCATCTGGCCTGTATCTATTGGATGATCGACCCCTCCACATCGACCGAGATGCTCTATATCCCCGCCTTTGTCTATGGGGTGACCCTCGTCATGATAGAGACCTACGCCACCTTCTATCTGTCGCAAGACATCCCCTTCTTTCCCTATTTCTTCACCAATATCTGCATCATAGGATTTGCTCGATGCGGATTTGGTTCGGCCGGTGCCGGGGCAGTGGTGGAGCGGCTCTTCAGCTGGTGCGCAGCAAAGAATTTCATGACCTCCTCGTCGGCCATCGATGGCCTGGGATTTATGGGACGCGATGCCATCAGCCTGCTCTCCACTGAGGCTCTGATGCAAGCCATTAAGGAGACCTATGGCTATCTATTGCTCGTGGTGCTGATAGTCTTGGTGCTAATCCTCGGAGCCAACTTCAAGACCGAGATAACGCGCCTCGTGCCCAATGTATCTACCGTGCGTATGTGGATGCAAGGCCCCCGACGCCATAGCGCTACTAAGCCATCGGAGAGCGGAGCCTAACTCCAGTGGCTCTCCAAGCGCAGCAGTTCGCGCTTGCGCATAAGGCCTCCCGTATATCCCGTCAGGGAGCCGTCGCTCCCCATTATGCGATGACAGGGGAGGATGATACATATAGGATTGGCCCCGCAGGCACGCGCCACAGCGCGCGTGGCTGTGGGGCGTCCTATTGACGCTGCCAGCTGCCCATAGCTGATTGTGGCTCCCCACTTCACGTCGGCGAGCCCTTCCCACACCGAGCGTTGAAACTCCGTGCCACATAGCAGCAGGGGTAATTCGGCAAAGTCCTTGCGCTCGAGCTCGAAGTATTCGTCAAGGGCTTGGATGGTGAGCTGGAGCAGGGGAGTGGGAGCTCCGTGGCTCACGACTGGGCGCCGCAACTCGGTCAAGAGGCGGCGCTGGGTCAGCAGGCGGTCGGGCGAGTCGCTCCAGTCGCAGAGACATAGTCGGCCCAGGTATTCGCCGAGAGTAAGCTCGCCAATAGGGCTCTGATAGGTGGTCAAGGCCAGGCGTGGTTGGAGATTGTTTGCAATCTTTATGGTCATTGGCTATCGTTGTGTGGAAAAAAATGTATAACTTTGCCCCAACAAAGATAGAAATATTTTTCTTGAAGAAAGATGATAGAGCAAATAAAAAATCTCAAGGCTGAAATAGCCTCTCTACAAGCCACCTCCGCCGATGAAGTAGAGGCGCTGCGCATAAAGTATCTGAGCAAAAAAGGCGTCATCAACCAGCTCATGGCCGACTTCCGCCAGCTCCCCCCCGAGCAGAAACGCGAAGTGGGTGCTCCCCTCAACGAGCTCAAGACTCTCGCCACCGACACTATCAACGCTCTTAAAGAAGCCCTGACGGCCGCCGACGATATGGACCCCAATCTCGACCTCTCGCGCTCGGTGGCTCCTCTGCCATTGGGCACGCGCCACCCTCTGTCGCTCGTGCGCGAAGAGATTATTTCTATCTTCTCGCGTCTGGGGTTCACCGTGGCTGAAGGTCCAGAGATTGAGGACGACTGGCATGTCTTCTCGGCTCTCAACTTCGCCCCCGATCATCCTGCTCGCGACATGCAGGACACATTCTTTATCATGCGCGACCCCGACATTCTGCTCCGCACCCACACATCATCGGTGCAGGTGAGGGTGATGGAGCATGCTAAGCCTCCTATCCGCATCCTGGCTCCCGGGCGTGTGTATCGCAACGAAGCCATTTCGGCTCGCGCCCATTGCTTCTTCCATCAGGTAGAGGGTCTTTACGTTGACCGCAACGTCTCGTTTGCCGACCTCAAGCAGTCGCTGCTATATTTTGCTCAAGAGATGTTTGGCCCCGACACCAAGATACGTCTGCGCCCCAGCTATTTCCCCTTCACAGAGCCGTCGGCCGAGATGGATATCTCGTGCAATCTTTGTGGCGGTAAAGGCTGCTCCTTCTGTAAGCACACTGGCTGGGTAGAAATCCTTGGTTGCGGCATGGTTGACCCCGCAGTGCTCGACGCTTGCGGCATCGACTCGCGCCAGTACACTGGCTTCGCCTTTGGTATGGGCATCGAGCGCATCACCAATCTAAAGTATCAAGTCAAGGACCTCCGCCTCTTCTCTGAGAACGACCGTCGTTTCTTGGAGCAGTTTCAAGCCGCCCATCTCTAACCCCTCCAATAGCCTACCCCGATATGTCTACCCCTGAAGTAGCAGCTCCTTTGTATCTCCAGATATTGCTGGTGGCGCTTGGTGGCGCCATTGGCTGTCTGTGTCGTTTCGGAGTGCAGCATATAGGGTGGTTTGACGAGAACCCTTACTATTACACCGTGGCCATCAACATCTCGGGATGCTTTATCATCGGGGTGCTGGGTGCGCTCTTGGGCTTCTGGGGTGCTAAGCAGATATGGTATGTCTTTCTCTTCACAGGTTGTCTGGGAGGCTATACCACCTATTCGGCTTTCACGCTCGACGCTATGCTCCTCATCCAGCGCCATCTGTATTGGCGGGCTGTCTACTATATCACTGTCACCTTGGTGGGGGGAATTGGAGGCTGTGCTTTGGGCTACTTCGGCCTTGACAAGCTGCTTCGAGTCTGTTCGCAAGCATAATCTATAGGAGAGGACGCTGCATGACGGTCAAGGAGAGATATCGGAGAGTGCTCGAATGGTTTGAGGAAGCAATGCCCATTGCTGAGACAGAGCTTCATTATGATAATCCTTTCCAGCTCCTTGTGGCTGTGATTCTCTCAGCTCAGTGTACCGACAAGCGCGTCAATATCGTGACTCCAGCCCTCTTTGAGGCCTACCCCACGCCTCAGGCTATGGCCGCTGCCTCTTCCGAGGAGATTTTCTCTTTTATCAAGTCGATTTCTTACCCCAACAATAAGACGCGCTCCCTGATGGGCATGTCGCGAAGGCTTATTGACGAGTATGGCGGGGAAGTGCCCTCCGATATCGATGCCTTGATGTCGCTGCCAGGCGTTGGCCGTAAGACCGCCAACGTGGTGCTCGCCGTGGTGTTCAATCAGGCACGAATGGCTGTGGACACCCACGTGTTTCGCGTCAGCGACCGTATAGGCCTCACCACTCGCTGCAAGACTCCGCTGGCCACCGAGCGCGCCTTGATGCGCCATCTCCCCGAGGAGATAGTGCCAAAGGCCCATCATTGGTTGATACTTCACGGTCGCTACGTCTGCAAGGCACGCCGTCCGCTATGCCTCGAATGTGGCCTCACTCAAGTATGCCGTTATTACCTTACCCACACCACTAGTACCACTACCAAATGAACGATCCCTGCTGCATGAGACAACAACCCTCCTCATATATCCATCGTAAGACCGTGCTTCAACTGATGCGTTTCGCCATCGTGGGCATGATGAACACCTTGCTCACACTGATTGTAATCTATATATGCAAAAGCGTGTTGGAGATCAACCCCTGGGTGTCAAACGGCATTGGATATGTAGCTGGCTTTATCAACTCGTTTATTTGGAATAAGCTGTGGGTGTTTAATAGTCATGCGGATGTGGTGCGCGAGGCCATCAAGTTTATCGTAGGCTTCATCCTCTGCTATTGGCTGCAGCTCTTGGCCACCTGGCTGTTGACGGAGCACACCCCACTCCACGGCGAGGAGTTCCACATCATTGGCTTCGTCTTTAGCGGCTATGGCATCGCCACTCTGTTGGGCATGGTGGTCTACACGATTGCCAATTTCATCTTCAACCGCGCCGTGACATTCAAGTCGTAACCTCTTTCGTCCCCCCTCCATCCTTCCACTGTCTTTATGATTACCACTCTCGACGACATCTCTCTGAAATACCACAACACCTTTGGCCTCGACGTGGCCACTCGCCAGTGGATTGAATACACCGAGCTCGCCGATCTGCCAGCCCTTATGACCATGGTGAAGGGGCAGCGTTGGATGGCGATAGGCGAGGGGAGCAACCTCCTTTTTGCCCGCGATTATGATGGAGCCTTGCTCCATTCGCGTATCCTCACCATGTCGATGGCCACGCGCCAAGATGGCTTTGTGGAACTCACCGCTGGCTCTGGCTTGCTCCTCGATGATGTGGTCGACTATACTGCGCGCAACGGCTTTTGGGGCCTTGAAAACCTGGCTTTGATCCCCGGCCAGATAGGAGCCGCCGCTGTGCAGAATGTCGGAGCCTATGGGGCAGAGATAAAGGATGTCATAGAGCGCGTGAAGGTATACGACACCGTGGCTGGCGAGTTTAAGACTTTCGGCGTCGATGAGCTTGGCTATGGCTATCGTCAGTCGATGTTTAAGCTCCCCGAGAATCGTGGCCGCTATATAGTGGTGGAGGTCACCTTGCGTCTTTCCACCACCCCGGCCCCGCGCCTTGATTACGGAGGGCTGCGTCAGCGCATAGGCGATAGTGTCCCCACGCCCTTGCTTTTGGCATCTACGGTGGCTACCATCCGTCGCGAGAAGCTGCCGCCTGTAGGCGAGGTGGGGAGCGCTGGCAGTTTCTTTAAAAACCCTGTCGTCGACCGCTCGGTGCTCAGCCATGTAGAGGCGCAGTCCTCGGGAGTGAAGGTGCCACACTATGAGCTCCCCGATGGTAGCGTCAAGATACCAGCCGCTTGGCTCATCGAGCAGACGGGATGGAAAGGCAAGCGGATGGGAGAGGCGGCCGTGTGGCATCTTCAGCCTCTTATCCTCGTCAATCCCGAGATGAAGGCTAAGCCCAGCGAGGTGTTGGCCCTACAAGAAGCCATTCAGAAGTCGGTCTTCGAGCGCTTTGGTATCCAGCTGGAGCGCGAAGCTGAGATTGTTGACTGAAAATTGAAAAGCAATGAGCAAGTTTATCATAGAAGGAGGATATCGCCTCCACGGCGAGATTGAGCCTCAGGGCGCAAAGAATGAGGCTCTCGAGGTGATTAGCGCGTGTCTGCTCACCGACCAAGAAGTCCACATCTCCAATGTCCCCGAGATTCTCGATGTGCAGAATCTCCTGAAGATGCTCCAGAGCATGGGGGTCAAGGTGACGCGCCACGCCAAGGGCGACTATACCTTCCACGCCTCTGACCTCAACCTCGACTATATCCAAAGCAAGGAGTTTGTGGAGCATTGCGGTGCCCTGCGCGGGTCGGTGCTTATCGTAGGACCGCTGTTGGCACGCTATGGCCAGTCGTTTTTTGCTCGCCCGGGAGGCGACAAGATAGGTCGCCGCAAGATCGACACCCACATAATGGGCTTGATGAAGCTTGGCGCTACGCTCGACTTTGACGAAGAGAAGAATGCTTACCGCTTGACGGCTCCGCGCGATGGCCTGAAGGGCGCATATATGCTGCTCGACGAGGCATCGGTGACTGGCACCGCCAATATCATCATGGCTGCCACGCTGGCCCAAGGCGTCACCACCATCTACAATGCCGCCTGCGAGCCTTATATACAGCAGCTCTGCCGCATGCTTACCGCCATGGGCGTAGTGATCGAAGGGCAGGGGTCAAATCTCCTGCGCGTGCATGGCACCACCCTCCTTAGCGGCGCCACTCATCGTATCCTCCCCGATATGATTGAGGTGGGGAGCTTTATCGGCATGGCTGCCCTCAATCAGAGCGCCATCACGGTGAAGAATGCCTCTGTCGAAAACCTTGGCATCATCCCCGACAGCTTTAAGCGCTTAGGGATTAAGCTTGAGGTGGTGGGCGATGATATCGTCATCCCGGCTCAGGATGTCTATGAGATAGAGACCGCCCTCGATGGCTCTATCCTCAACGTGGCCGACGCTCCCTGGCCAGGCCTTACGCCCGACCTCTTGAGCGTGATGCTCGTTGTGGCTACGCAGTGTCGCGGTAGCGTGCTGATCCATCAGAAGATGTTTGAGAGCCGACTTTTCTTCGTCGACCGCCTTATCGACATGGGCGCTCAGATAATGCTCTGCGACCCCCACCGCGCCATCGTCATTGGCCTCGACCATAAGTTCCCGCTCCGAGGCCACAATATGTCGTCGCCCGACATCCGCGCCGGCATAGCCTTGCTGATAGCCGCTATGTCGGCCAAGGGCACCAGCCGCATAGGCAACATCGGCCAGATCGACCGCGGCTACGAAAACATCGACGAGCGTCTACGCTCCCTCGGTGCCCACATCTATCGCGAATAAAGGGCGCATCCTCCCCAAATAGTCTCTCAATTCGTCGTTTTTGGTTGCAAAAAGCAAATAATTTATTTACTTTTGCAGAGTAGACTATTTAAAACTCTCCTTATGAAGCGTTTCTCTTTCATCCTTGTATTTTTGCTATGTTGCCTTGCGTCGTATGCTGCCCATTATTATGTGGTGACGGCCAATTCAGCAGTAAATATTCGTACTAACCCATCAGAGCAATTAGGCCGTGTCATTGGTCATCTCCAGCCCGGCGATACCATCCAAGCCACCCCCGAATGGAACAACCCCGAGAAGTGGGTGATGATGATGGATGAACGTTCTGTCAGCGGTTTTGGATATGTCTGCCTCGACTATCTCACAAAGATTGACGGCCCACGGGTCGACAAGTCGTCGCTTACGCTCTGGTATTCCGATATTCCTCTCTATGGATTCAATTCCGAATGGCTTCATGTCAAGGCCAACGCTTTGGCTGCGATAGGGGTGATTGTTGCCTTATGGATAGGAATGATGGCTTGTTACTATAGGGGGAAATACCGCTACACCCATCAGTTTCATCAGATTCCTCGGAGCTTATGCTATACTGGCGCCTGTCTCTTCTTGGCTCTGAGCATCGTGGAGATTCTTTACGTATGTGCTTTGGGCTTGGACTCGATGTGGATTCTTGATGAGATTTGGACATCAGGGGGCCTAATCAATGTATGTTGGGCAGTATTGGGCTATTGCGTAGTATTTGTGATGGTGTGTTTTCAGTACGTGGCATTCATGTATTGTGTCCTTGTATGCTACTTGGTCTACTTGTTTATTGCTCACGCTCCAGTTAACACCAACAAGGTGACGGTTGTTGGCTCGGATGGCGTGCAGTATCAGATTTGGGAGACCGACATTGACCAATACAATGCCGGTGTCCCGGTTAATGTCGTGGATTCGGAATTCGGCTCGGGATATGCCAAAAACAAGAGGATAGCGCGAGGCATCAACTCGCCCCGCATCGAGAAGCCCCGCAAGCGTAATCGATAAATACTTGTAATCTTAAACGTATCCGGCTCACCATTTTTGTGACAAAAAATCCCTCAAGTGTAGGTGACGGACACCCTCATAGTTGGCCCATCGTGGAAGGAAGGGATTCATTGTGACAACCATCTTAGGATAGTTGTCCTTGAGCTTAAAAAGGGTGTCAAACTCGCGTGTTTCTGTTCCCTCGGCAGAGATGAGATACGCCACTTGGATATACATTCTTTCGGGACCTCTGGAGGCGATAAAGTCCACCTCTCCAGCGCGTAGCGAGCCCACTGTCACATCAAAGCCACAATATATAAGATGGTTGAAAACCACGTTTTCCATCACCTTTTCGATACCCGATTGCCAGTGTCCGCGTGAGAGAAGATTTCTCATTCCGTGGTCGTTAAAATAATACTTAGGATTGCTCTCTAAAAGGCGTTTGCCGTGTATGTCAAAACGGTTTACTGGAGTGATAAGCATGGCGTTGGTAAGCAGTTCCAAGTACTTGCTCACCATCGGTTCAGAGGCCTCTTCGCCATAGGCTTTCGCGGCATTGGCGATGTTTCTCACCGATGTTGGCTTGCCGGTTATATCGGCCAAAAGCCAGGTCAGGCGGTCGAGGAACTTGCGGTTGCGGACGGAGGCTCGCTGCTCAATATCCTTGCGCATTATCGTGTTGTAAACACCGCTGAGATAGTCAGCAACGCTGCTCCAGTCGTCGAGGTCAAAATTGATTAATCCGGGTAGCCCACCGAACTCTAAAAATTTTTGCAGCGACCCATCGGCATCCTCAAGATTATGGAATGTGAGAAATTCCTTATAAGACAAACTTCTAACGGGTATCTCCATGTATCGTCCTGATAGTCGAGTAGCCAATTCCGACGAATAGACGTAGGCATTGCTCCCAGTCGCGATGATCTGACATTTCTCTGCACCGTGAAGACTTCGAAGGCAATTCTCATATTCTTCGATATCTTGGACTTCATCGATAAGAAGATAGTTGTCTTTTCCCTCTACTAACTGTTGATCAACATATTGATTTAGTGCAAACGCATCAGTAATCAAGTCGAAATCCATAGATTCCTTGTCGATGAAAATCACGTTGTTGTCAGGCCTTTCGGATTCCAACTGCGTCTTTATCAAACGTAGCAATCTACTCTTGCCAACACGGCGCTGACCGATTAGGAATAGCATCATTCCGCGATTTCTCAATTTGAATACGCGATTAACGTAATCAGGACGTGGTATCAGTTTCATATCGAAGTATTTTTCTGCAAATT
>JAJBVL010000040.1 GCA_020859845.1 Bacteroidales bacterium | reverse complement strand
CTCATCTACACTATCCAAGGTACGGGCAACATAAAGTATGTCAAGGAGCCGGTAATCGATTTCCCCTCCGAGTTTGAGCTATATACGCCTAAGAGCGACATCAATGCCAACGTCGCGGGCTCCAACGTCACTGGCACGATGACCATCGAGTATACCTTCGTGCCTCAGAGCGTGGGCGACTTCAAGATAGGCAGCGATAAGTTTGTCTACTTCAACCCCTCGAGCAAGCGCTACGTCACCCTCTCCACGCCCACCTACGACATCAAGGTGGCCAAGGGCCTGTCGTCGGCCTCCACCGACGTGGACAAGCAGGACATTGCCACCAAAAACACCGATATCCTCCACATCAAGCTCGGCGAAAAGCAGCTCCTCGAAGGCCACACACTGGTCATCTCCACATGGTGGTACTGGATGCTCTACGCCATCCTAATCATAGCCTTGGTAGCCATCGTGCTCCTCTATAGCCGTCAGGCTCGCTTGGCAGCCGACGTGCGCGGCCAGCGCTTGGCCAAGGCAGGCAAGGTGGCTCAGAAGCGCTTGAAGTTGGCCCGTCAGTATATGACGGCGGGAGATAGCGACAAGTTTTACGCCGAGCTGCTCCGCGCCATGTGGGGCTATCTGAGCGACAAACTCTCCATGCCGGCCTCCCAGCTAAGCCGCGACAATATCTCGGCCCAGCTGACAGCCTACGGAGCCTCGGAGGCTACCGTCAGCGATATCCTTGGGGTACTCGACGACTGCGAGATGGCGCGCTACAGCCCTGCCCAAAACTCCGAGGCTATGAACCAAATCTTTGATCGCGCATCAAGGGCCATCAACAGTCTTGAATCCACCAAACGTTCACGCTCTATGAAGTCTTCACTCCCGATGCTGCTCGCCATAGTGATGAGCGCGGCCTCGCTGACATCGTGGGCTGGCGCGCTCGACGAGCGTGCCGACTCGGCCTACACCGCCGACCAGTTTAAGGAGGCTCTCGACCTCTACAACCAAGCTCTGACTGAAGATGGCTCCTCCTCCACGCTATATTATAATATAGGCAACTGCTACTATCGCCTGGGCAAGCCGGGTATGGCCATCGTGAGCTACGAACGCGCTCTGCGTCTCGACCCCACCAACCAAGATGCCAAGACCAATTTGGCCTTTGTCAATAGTCGCATCATCGACCGTCAAGGCGAGCGCGGTTCCTTCATGAGCAACGCCTACGACTCGATAGCCCTTGCGGCCCACTCCAACACCTGGGCATGGCTCGCCTTTGGACTTTTTGCCTTGGGCATGATAAGCATCGCCGTCTACATCTTTATGAGCAGCATTATGATGCGCAAGGTGGGCTTCTTTGGGGCCATCATCTTGCTTCTGGGCTCGATGGTGTGTATCACCATCAGTGCTCGCGCATCCACGCTGGCGCTGCGCGACGATGTGGCCATCATCACTGCTCCCTCCACCATCCTCTCCACGTCGCCCCGCACCCCCAAGGACCGCAACGAGGAGGCGATGCTACTCCATGAAGGCACCAAGGTGGAGATACTCGACTCGGTGACGACCACCGTCGATAGCGTGTCGACACGCTGGTATGACGTGCAGGTCGACAATGCCCATCGAGCATGGATAAGAGCCTCCGAAGTTGAGAAAATTTAACCTTAGGAGCATTTTTTCCTAAAAATATTTGGTCAACTCAAAGATTGCCACTAAATTTATCACAAAATATTCTATAGACAACCGAATTACTAACCCATAAAAACTAAGGAAAATATGTCTAAAACCGTAACATTCAACGAGCTACGTCGCCTGAAAGACAGCTTGCCCGATGGTGCTACCCACCAAATCGCTGACCGCCTCAACGTCACTGTACAGACCGTTCGCAACTATTTTGGTGGGAGCAACTATGAGTATGGCAAGTATATGGGTGTACACATCGAGCCAGGTCCCGATGGCGGCATTGTGGTGCTCGACGACACTACCATCTACGACATGGCCGTAGACATCCTGCGTCAGCAGGAGAAAGAGTAAGGCGCCAGCCACCCAGCTCGCTTTTTTCTACCATAAACGCCGCTAAGGCCTCCAGGAGGCAGTAGCGGCGTTATTTTTTAGACCGGGATGACTATCATGGGGATGTCGGAGCGGAAGAGTAGGCGGTGGGCGATGCCGGGGTTGAAAAGGCGCGCCAGCACGTTTTTCTTCTTGTTGGGGACGGCTATCAGGTCGATAGGCTCCCGGGCTATAAGTTGGTCGAAGTCGGCCTCAACGTTGCCAAGGGTCAAGCGCTCGGCCTTGAAGTCGTAGGCAGGATAGTGGGTGCGACAATAGTCCAGGAGGCCCGTGAGTCGTGTCTCCAGCGAGGCCGCGCTCTCCAAGGTCTTGCGTTTGGGCACGTAGACGAGCGTCACTTGGAGCGGCTCTTGGCCAAAGAGGCGGTATATGAGGTCGAGCGCCAGAAGGTCGGTCTGCTCCAGTGATGCGAAGAAAGCCACGCGGCGTATCTCATGTGATGCCTCAAGCGTTACGCTCTCGGGGACAGTAAACACTGGCCAGCGACAGGAGTCGAGCACCTCGGCGGTAACGCTCCCCACCAGTTCACGCTGTTTCTTGCCAGCGCCGCGTGTGCCCATCACGATGAGCAGGGGCTTAATCTGCTTAGCCATGGCGTTGATCACGTCCTCGGGGAGCCCGTCGACCACCTCGGTGGTAAACTTTACAGGAGGCAGCGAGCCATCCTTGATTTTGGAGCGCAGACGGTCGGCAAACTGTCTCATCTGTCGCTGAGCTTCCTTCTCGATGGTGATATGTTCCTGGGTCTCCTCCACGTCGTAGCTGAGGGTGTCGGTGAGCTGCATGCTGTCGGTGATGTAGGGGTCGATAAAGGAGTGGACCAGCACTATCGAGGCCTTATGCTGCTCCGCCAAGTGGAATGCCAGATAGACGGCGCGAGTGGAGTGGGGCGAGAAGTCGATAGGCACCAACACCTTGTGGGATGTGGCACCCGTCTTGTCGGGGCTTTGGGCTGGGGAGATAATCTCAATGTTTTCGATGATGCGTAGAGCCAAGGGGAGGTCGCGCTCACGTATGCGCACTCTCACTCCGCTCGCCACCACGGGATGGGCGAGGTTGACATTTTGCAGGGCCACGACGATGCCCTCGCTCTCCAAAAGGGCCTTGAGAGCCACAGCGTGATCGTAGGTATGAATAGCTACGGTAATGAGGCGGTCTTCCATATCAGATGGGTTATGAGGTTACTTGCTACAAAAGTAATAACAATTTTCGGTCCCTCCAAGCCCTTCCTCCTCTAATCCATATGGGATTCTTCCAAATAGCCCAGAGGTGATTTCTTTCTCCTCCTCTGAGCCCCGAAGGGACGAGGCTGAATATATATAATCACCCCCAAGATGTTAAAAATCGGCTCCAAATGTATGATTTTTCAAAACTTTTTTGTCGTTTTTGGCTACATATACTAATTTTGTACCCTAAATAGCAAACTTTCTCCTCTATACTGTATAAATTCAGCGAATGGGATATCAGGGTAAACACATTGCAGGGTTCATCTGATAGCTTCTTTGCTAGTTTCTTTGTATGCTTAGCCGATTTTTAATTATCTTAATACTCACAATGATAGCACCCGTGGTCATAGCCCAAACCATGGCCACCATGCAGGAGCGCGACTCCACTGCCACGCTCCCTACCTATGTGCATTTCATCACGAGCAAGCAGGCTAACCAAGAATTCTTCCTCAACGACTCACTTTTCTACCGTACTGCAGGCAAAGCAATATTTAAGGTTAACCGTACAGAGCTCGATCTATCCTCGCCTCTCTTGGGCGAGATGACTTCTATCGTATTCCCTCGCGCGCTGCGCGAAGGGTGGACACTGCGCGCCCTCAGTCTTCGCGGCGCCGCCTCGCCCGAGGGTCCCTATCTCAACAACGTGCGCCTCTCCCAGGGACGCGCTGCCGCCCTACGCTCCTTCCTCGCCGACAACCTGCCGAGCGAGAATATGCAGGTAGACCTCGATGGTGACACCCACCTGGTGGCCGAGGACTATCAAGGCCTTCTCTGGGATATGGACCAGGCCTCCGACCCCGAGGCTCAGCGCGTGGCCAACATCATAGCCGACGCCGGTCCCGACCCTCACGCCATCAAGCGTGCCCTCCAGCAGGCCGACGGTGGGCGCCTCTGGAGCTACATCTACGAGACGTATTTCCCAGCGCTGAGAGCTGTCCGCGTGGTGTTCTACTTCGAGAGCCCTTGGTGGCCACTGCCCACGATGACCACCGCCTCGCGCAGCTACGAGAGCACGCCCACGAACCTTCCGCTGACGCTCGAGCCTATTGCTCAGGCCCCTTTAGTGCAGGAGCGGCCCCACATGCTGAGCGTCTCCTCCAACCTCCTCTACGACGCCTTCTACATGCCCCAATACGGCTGGGCACCGATGTACAACCTCGGCCTCGAGTATTATCCCTCGCGTGAATGTCGGTGGACCTATCGCGCACAGTTTATGTGGCCCTACTATCATCGCTGGAGCCGCAACAAGTTTTTCCAGATACGCAACTACCACCTCGAAGCGCGCCGCTACTTCAACCCCGGGTGGTATCACACCGGCTGGTATCTCGGCGGCTACGTCAACGCCAACATCTACGGTATAGGGCTCTCCAAGACCAAAGGTTGGCAAGGTGAGGGCTTTGGCGCGGGTCTACGCAGCGGCTACGCCTTCTATCTGGCCAAGCGCTGGCGTCTGGAGTTGCATCTGGCTCTCGGAGGCTATTACACCCGCTACGACCCTTACGTCTACGGCAACCCCGTGACTGGCGGCGAGGATGGTAAATACTACTACGACTATACCGGCAAGCGTGTCGACTTCCACAAGCGCAACCATCGCTTCACATGGTTTGGGCCCACGGAGGCAGGCATCACGCTTGTCTACGACCTACTGTTTCATCGTATCAACAAGAGCGGAGCGTCATTCCGCAGCAAGGAGGTGACAAGATAGAGATATGACCCTGCGAAGCTCTTGGTATATTATCCTTGTTGTGGCCACGCTGGCCGTGAGCGCCCTGATGGGTAGCTGCCGCATCGAGCCACCGCTTCACCTCCCCGGCGAGACGGTTGAGATGTCGTTGCCCGAGATCCGGGTGGACATCAACGTCATCTGGGGCATCGAGGCCGACTGGGAACGCTATTGGTACTACGGCTGGGACGCTGACGACGTGGCGCAGTTTGGCTCCATAGAGTATCCCCAGCCTAAGAGTTTCCAAGCGCGTATCTACTACCACCCCGACAAGCCGACGGACGCTTGGACCTCATGCTCCGAGCTATGGGTGGAGGGCACCAAGTTTACGCGCCGCTTCGACTTCGGCTACCACGACCTGCTGCTTTGGAGCGAAATCGACTCGGAGGATGGCACGCAGGTGCTTATCATCGACGAGAGCGACAAGGACGCAATCTTTGCCACCACCTCGCGCTCACGCATCGGTGCCTACAACCATCCGGAGATATTCTACGGTGGCTACGACCCGGGGCTATACGTGAGCGACGACTACTCGACCTACGACTACTACGACGAGGAGCGCAACGTGTGGGTAAAGAATCTGGAGACGGAGGTCTACCCGATGGTATATATCTATCTGGTGCAGGCCATCATCTACAACAACAACGGGCGCGTCACCGGCCTCACCGCCGACCCGGCCCTTAGCTCGCTCTCTGAGGCCGTCACCATACACACTGGTCGCACATCCGAGCAGGAAATCAACGTGGCCTTCCCGATGCGTCTCAAGAAGGGACTGCAGGTGGAGGATCGCGTAGCGGATATCTTCGGTGGCAAGCTCACCACCTTCGGTCTCTGCGGCATGAACTCGTGGGTGGAGTCGAAAAGCTCCATCATCTACTCGGGGAGCCGCGCCGATCTGCGCAACCATCTGGAGGTGGGCCTCAGTTTCACCAACCGCGCCGACTCCACCTACCGCTTCGACGTGACGCCTCAGCTACAGCGGCAGGCTCATGGAGGGGTGATAACGGTGGAGATTGATGTCGACACCCTCCCACTGCCTCATATCACCACCACGGGAGGCAGCTCGGGATTCATCCCCACTATCGGGGAGTTTACCGACAGCATCTCGCATGAATTTGAAATGTAAATCACTAAGAAACAAAATAATATAAACAATAGTCAAAACTACTAAAAGCTATCCAATTATGAAAAAGGAACTTTACCTGCTCTTTGGAGCACTCACGTTGGCAAGCTGCTCAAGCGACGACATCGTGAAGCCAGTAGAACCTAATCCTGCCCTAACCGAGACACCGATGAGCTTCAGCGTCCGCACCGAGAACCAGGGACGTGCCGATGCGGGCCTTCAGACTGTACACAGTAACTTTGGTGTATATGGCTTTAAAGATACACTGCTGTCCGGAGAAATTTTCCCTAACAAGGTTTAAATAATTAATAATTAAT
>JAJBVL010000059.1 GCA_020859845.1 Bacteroidales bacterium | reverse complement strand
AAAGTGGGTAGGAGAATAAAGTGGACTATGGCTTATGGATTAAGGTCATTGTCTTGACGGCTACGTCAAAGTTGATTAGTTTGCCATTACCATTTCCAGCGATGTCGCGTTGAGCTTCGTTCATCACGGTCATAAAGCGCTCGATATTCTTAACTGTTATAAACCGCGCAAAGCGCGTGCTAAACTGCGATTCTTCGCGATTGAGATAGTTGAGCGAGGGTTCATTGAAATTGTAGATAAAGTTTTCTCTCAGCTGTCGCTGTACAAAGTCGTAGTATTTAAGCTCTTTTTCCCGACCCAAAGCTGCCAGGTCGGCCGACCAGTCTCTTAGCTCCTTGACCTTGCGCGAATAGGCCAAGCGCATAAACTGTTTAAACATCTCAAAAAAATGCTTTTCCTCGCTGGAGCTCGAGATCTGTATCTCCTTGAGAGCTGCCACCATATTGCCATCGGCGATATGGGCTATCGAGAGAGCATCGGTGGCTTCTATACTATGATGGGTGGTAAGCCACTCAGCTATAGTGTCATCGCTCAACCGACGCATTTTCACTCTCTGCACACGGGAATAAATCGTGGGCAGTATGGCGCTGGGGTTGTTGCTTACCATCACAAAGATTGTGTCGTGAAACGGCTCCTCTATCAGCTTCAGCAGTTTGTTGGCCGCCTCCTCGTTCATGCGTTCGGGAAGCCACCACACGATGACCTTGTAGAGCGACGTCTGAGTGGTGAGCGACAGCTTATGAAGCAACGAAGCGCTCTCTGTCACGTAGGTCATAGGAGAGGCATTCTTCTTGTCAAACGTATCCACCCAGTCTTCGAAAGCAGTAAACGGCCTCCCTTGACGAAAGTCTATCCATTCCTTACGAAAGTCATCGCTGACAGGGGCCTCGCGCATCTTCTCCAGCTTCACCACGGGATACACGTAGAGGGTGTCCACGTGATTAAAGGTCTGATGCTGTCTGCACGCCGGACACTCCCCACAGCTATCGCCATCCCTGCGGTTGGTGCAATGAATGTATTGGGCCAGAGCATCCGCAAGGGCCAGTTTGCCTATTCCTTCCGGACCCTCCAAAAGCAGAGCATGGGGTATACGGTCGTCGTCGACCATGCGGCGCAAGAGTTCCTTGGCTTTCTCATGGCCTGGGATATCCCTCAGTTTCATAACACTGCCTCCAAGATGCGTTTCACACTGCGGGTGGCGTTCAGCGAATAGAAGTGAATCAATTTCACTCCATGCTGATAAAGATCTTCGGCTTGGCTCCGAGCCCATTCTACCCCTATCTCCTTTATCTCATCGTCGTCCTTGGCTCCTATCACCCTATAAGCAAGCTCTGAAGGTATATCTACATGAAACACCTTGGGCAACACTGTCAGCTGATTGCGATTGACGATAGGCTTTATGCCCGGAATGATAGGCACTGTGATACCTATCTGTCTACAACGCTCCACAAAGGCATAATACTTCTCGTTGTCAAAAAACATCTGAGTGATAATGTAATGAGCCCCTTGGTCAACCTTATATTTAAGGCGTTCTATATCGATTTCTGCATTGGGCGCTTCGTCGTGTTTCTCAGGATATCCTGCCACTCCGTAGCTAAAGGGTGGCGCTTCGCTTACCATCTCCATCTCTGAGCCGTCGGCAAAGAAACCATGGTTGAAGGCATTGATCTGTTGGGCCAGGTCGCTGGCATGAGCATGACCATTCTCGTTGGGCACAAACCTACTTTCATGCTTTGCCTTATCGCCGCGGAGCACCAACAGATTGGTAATCCCCAGAAAGTTAAGGTCAATCAGAGCATGCTCAGTCTCTAAGCGCGAAAAGCCGCTACAAATGATGTGGGGCACGGCTGGCACATGATAGCGTTGCTGGATAGCTGCTGCCACGGCCACTGTCCCTGGCCTTGCTCGCTCCGACACTCGCTGATAAAGGCCGTCGGTGGTGCTCTTAAACACCAGTTCGCTCCTATGCGTAGTGATATTTATAAAGGAAGGGCCAAAACCTATGAGCTGGTCTATGTTGCCAAACAGTTGATTTATACCTTTCCCTTTCAGCGGAGGCAACACTTCAATGGAAAAGCCCCGGCCTGACAGGCTGTTGATTATCTCAGGAATAGTCATCTCGATGGGAGTCGTGGGAGGATAAGAATAAAAAGCAGACTGGAGGCCTCTCCTCAGATGGGCCTCCAGTCTAGATGTATAGGTAGTTCTCTTCAGGAGGTCTTATTCTGCTTTATAGTCGGCAAGCTCTTCTATCTTGAACGAATCTATAAATTCAGCGTGGCGTGCCACTTCGCTCTCTGCAAGATTGAGATATACATTGGCCGTGGCCACAAAGTCGTCGTTGCGATTAGCATCATCAAGAAGGAGCCAACTCATGATGGTCACACCAGCCATCTCCACCAACCGTCGCGCCATAAAGTCGCCGTAGGCTTGATCTTTGACGCTGGTGACAGCCTCAACGGCCTTCTCATAGCGTTCCATCATAGCCTGAAGGCGCTTGCGCATGGGCTGAAGCGACTCCTTAACCTCGCGTGCCTCATACTCCTTCATGAGGCTAAGATAGGTGCCTGTGGTCACGTGGCGTATAGCGGCCACTACTTGGAGCTGAGTGGTGCCCTCATAGATGGAGGTGATGCGAGCATCGCGGTAGACGCGTTCGCAGGCATAATCCTTCATGAAGCCTGATCCTCCATGGATTTGGATGGCGTCGTAGGCGTTCTGGTTGCAATATTCGCTTCCCATACCCTTCACCATCGGCGTGCAGGCATCGGCCAGGCGGCTATAGTGCTTCATCTCCTTGCGTTCCTCAGGGGTCAAGGCGCGCTCCTTTGAGATGTCTTCATAGAGTTTATACATGTCCACAAAGCGCGAGGTCTCATAGAGAAGCGAGCGTGAGGCCTCAAGCTTGGCCTTCATCACAGCGAGAATCTCATACACCGCTGGAAACTCGATAATGGCCTTGCCAAACTGTTTACGATCCTTGGCATAAGCCAACGCCTCGCGATAAGCGCGTTCGCTGATACCCACACTTTGTGCAGCAATACCCAATCGAGCGCCATTCATCAGGGCCATCACATATTTGATAAGACCCAATCGGCGGCTGCCACACAGCTCAGCCTTAGCGTTCTTGAACACCAGTTCGCAAGTGGGCGAGCCCTTTATACCCATCTTGTTCTCTATGCGGCGCACGTTGACACCGCCATCACGCTTGTCGTAGATAAACATCGACAGGCCGCGGCCATCCTTTGTACCCTCCTCAGAGCGTGCCAATACCAGGTGGATGTCGCTATCGCCATTGGTGATGAAGCGTTTCACACCATTGAGACGCCATGTCCCATCAGGCTGTTCGGTGGCTTTAAGCATCACCGATTGAAGGTCGCTACCAGCGTCGGGCTCCGTAAGGTCCATTGACATCGTTGCTCCTTCGCATGCACGCGGGATAAAGCGCTGCTTCTGGTCTTCGCTGCCAAATTCATAGATAGTCTCTGCACAATCCTGGAGGCCCCAAAGGTTCTCGAAGCCAGCATCGGCGCGGCTCACGATATCAGCTGCCATGATATAGGGAGTGATGGGAAAGTTGAGTCCGCCCAGACGGCGAGGCATGGCCATTCCCATCAAGCCAGCCTTGCGGCAGGTGTCGAGATTGTCGCGCGTACCAGCGGCGTAGGTCACACGGCCGCCTTCACACACAGGGCCCTCATGGTCTACGCTCTCAGCGTTGTCCACTATCTTCGTGCCACAGATCTCCCCTACAATGTCGAGCACACGGTCGTATGAGTCCATGGCGTCAGCAAAGTCGAGAGGAGCATAATCATATTTATCTGCATCCGTATAGTTGCGCTCTTTAAGCTCCACGATTTTCTCCATCAGGGGATGCTGCAGGTGGTGCTTAAGCGCTGGATTGTCGGTATAATAATTTGCCATTGTATGGGTCGATATCTTTTACTTAGAGTTTTTCTTATAATACTTGATAATCTTGGGGATGACATCCTCGAGGTTGCCAGTTATGACATAGTCGGCGATGGTGTTAATAGGAGCATTGGGGTCGTTGTTGATCGATAGGATCATCGAGCTCTCCTGCATGCCAGCTATGTGCTGTATCTGGCCTGAGATGCCGCAAGCTATGTAAAGCTTAGGACGCACGGTGACTCCCGTCTGCCCTATCTGGCGTTCATGCTCGGCGAAGCCTGCATCGACGGCTGCACGCGAGGCTCCTACCTCGGCGCCAAGAGTATTGGCAAGCTCGTAGAGCAAGTCAAAATTCTCTTTGCTACCCACGCCGTAGCCACCGGCCACGATGATGGATGCGTTCTTTATATTTACTTTCGACTTCTCGATGTGGCGGTCGATAATCTCCACTGCGAAGGCCTCGGGATCTACATACTTGGAAGCATCGAGATTGACCACTTCGCCAGTGTGAGGCTCTGTCAGCGCTTCTTTCTTCATGACACCTTCGCGCACAGTGGCCATCTGCGGACGGCATTCCGGATTGACAATCGTAGCCACGATGTTGCCTCCAAAGGCTGGTCGTATCTGATAGAGAAGGTCTTTATATTCTTTTTGGGTCTTGGGGTCGGTGTGGTCGCCAATCTCAAGCGATGTGCAGTCGGCTGTCAGTCCGCTATGCAGGGCCGACGACACACGAGGACCAAGGTCGCGGCCGATGCATGTGGCACCCATGAGGCATATCTGAGGCTTTATCTCCTTGAAGAGATTGATAAGCACCGAGGCATGAGGATTGGTGCGATAGGGATAGAGACGTTCATCGTCTACTTTATACACCACGTCGGCTCCGTAGGGGAAGATTTGCTCTTCGATTCCTTCAAGGTTGTTGCCTATCACTAAGGCTTCCAGCTTCACGCCAAGTTCTTTGGCCAGCTGGCGTCCTTTGGTCAAGAGCTCGAGGCTTACATCGGCCACTCGGCCATCCTCCAGCTCGCAATATACTATAAGATTATTATTGTCGGTCATGATTGATTTATCAGAGAGTGTAAGAGGGGGGATTGGGGGTGGGAGTATTACCCTATGGTATGATTGGCGATGAGATCTTTTACCAAGGCCTCTATCTGCTCGTCGTTGTCGTCAAGGCGTAGGCTTTCTTTGGCGGTGAACACCACGGCCTCGATTGCTTTAACCTTGGTAGGCGAGCCTGCAAAACCTATCTGAGCTGGATCAGCCTCCACATCGGCTGCACTCCATTTCTTAATGGTAAGCTCGGGTCGCTTAGCCACTACTTCTTTCACTCGCTCCGACATCTTCTCCTGCTCCACTGGCAGAGAGGCATACTTGTAGCGTTGCACTCTGACAGCGTTGCGTGGACGGCATTCGGCAGCCGAGCCGTTGACTGTCACTACACAAGGCAGGGGCGACTTCACGGTCTCTACGCCATGCTCCAGACGTCGCTTCACCGTCACAAAGCCATCCTTCAGGTCAAGGATTTCTTCGGCATACGTCACCTGTGGTATCCCGAGCTTCTCGGCAATCTGGGGTCCCACTTGGGCTGTGTCGCCGTCGATGGCCTGACGTCCTCCAAGGATTATGTCGTAGTTGCCAAATTTCTTCACGGCTTGGGCAAGAGAATATGAGGTGGCAAGGGTGTCGGCACCTCCCAACGCGGGGTCGGTCAATACAATGCCGCCATCAGCTCCGCGCCACATAGCTTCTCTCACCATCTCGGCTGCGCGGGGCAACCCCATGGTCAATAAGGTAATCGTTGAGCCAGGATTGGCTTCTTTGAGCCTCAGCGCTTGCTCAAGAGCGTTAAGGTCTTCGGGATTGAAGATGGCAGGCAGCGCAGCGCGGTTGACGGTGCCATCCTCCTTCATTGCATCTTTGCCGACATTGCGGGTGTCAGGCACCTGCTTGGCCAGCACAATGATGTTTAGACTCATACTTGATATTATTTAATATGTTTTCAGTTAAGATTGCAAAGTTAATAATTTTTTTCCTTTAGCCAAAAAGTGAAGCGTTTTGATGAGGCTCTTTAGTCATAGCTCGTCCCATCAAAGCAATGGGTACAAACCTTGCATTTGGGCAGTCCTATCGACTCTATCACATTTTGTATTGAGCTGAATGTCAAGGTGTCAAGACCCAGTTGGCGACGTATTTCCTCCACCATGGCGTTGTAGCGAGGCGTCCCTTCTTGGCAGTATTCGTCAAGATGCTTATCGCCCTCTTCTCCTTCCAGTTGGCGGATGACGCGGCGCGTTATGAGCTCCATATCGCTCTTCGAAGCCGTGAAGTTGAGATACTTGCAGGGGAATACCAGCGGCGGACAGCTGATCCTCATGTGTATCTCCTTCACTCCTCCTTGACGCAGGTCGGCCACGTTGTCCTTAAGCTGAGTGCCACGCACTATCGAGTCGTCACAGAATGCCACTCGCTTGCCGTTGAGCAAGGCCTTGTTGGCTATGAGCTTCATCTTGGCCACTAATTCGCGTCGCTCTTGTGTGCTCGGCGTAAAGCTGCGGGGCCATGTCGGAGTATATTTTACTATGCCACGCTTGTAAGGCACCTTCTTACCCTCAGCATAACCCAACGCCATGCCAATACCAGAGTCAGGGATAGCGCTCACAAAGTCCACCTCGGTAGGGTCTTGTTCCCCTACTGTTGCTCCGCAATGAAAGCGCATCTCGTCGACATTGCGGCCCTCATACTCACACACCGGGTAGCCATAGTAGGTCCACAAGAAGGCACATATCTGCATCTCCTTCTCTGGTGCCTTGAGCTGCTTCATGGTGTCGGCAGTAAATTCCACTATCTCGCCGGGTCCCACATTATAGCATATCTCAAAGTCGAGATTGGGGAAGGCACACGTCTCGCTCGTAGCCGCATATGCTCCTTCTTTTTTACCTATTATAATAGGTGTACGGCCCAGACGATCTCTGGCGGCTATGATGCTCCCATCAAGCAGGATGAGCATTGAGCACGAGCCTTTCACCCTGCGATACACATTCTCTATGCCTTCCACTATGGTAGAACCCTCGCTTATTAGCGCAGCTATCATCTCCGTAGGGTTGATGATATCATAGGAATGCTCACAGAAGTGGTGGCCGCGCGCCAAGAGGTCCTTTTCCAGTTCGCCTATGTTGTTGATGCGCGCCACCGTTACTATCGCAAATTTGCCTAAGTGGCAGTTGACTATGATAGGCTGGGCGTCGGTGTCGCTTATCACACCGATGCCCGAGTTGCCTTGAAATTGAGGCAGATCTGCCTCAAATTTTGTGCGAAAATATGAATTCTCTATGTTGTGAATCTGGCGAGAGAAGATGCCATCATGACAGGTGGCCATACCGGCTCGCTTGGTCCCCATGTGGCTATTGTAGTCTACGCCATAGAAGAGATCATTGACACACGATGAGTGTTTCACCACTCCAAAAAAACCTCCCATAGGATGTCTGCTTTTGACTTTTTACTTAATACTCTTGACTTTTGACTTTTGCCTCTTGACTTTTGCCTTTTGACTTTTGCCTCTTGACTTTTGCCTTTTGACTTTTGCCTTTTGACTTAATACTTTTGCCTTATCCCTTATGCTCTTCCACCCAACGGCGTGCATTGATAAAGGCATCGATCCAAGGGGTGACATCTTCGTTGCGACGGGCCGTGGGATAGTAGCCACACTGCCACGGGAAGATGGCTCTCTCAAGATGGGGCATCATAGCCAAGTGGCGTCCATCGGCCGAGCACAGCCCAGCCACAGCGCCGCGGCTGCCGTTGGGATTGCCCGGATAGCTGCTATAATTGTATTTAAGGGCCACGTTGTAGCGATCCATGGGCAGAGGCAGGTTGAATCTCCCTTCGCCATGAGCCACCCAGATGCCAAGTTTGCTCCCAGCGAGCGACGAGAACATCACCGAATTGTTTTCGGGCACTACCACGCCAAGAAATTGCGACTCAAACTTATGGCTTGTGTTATGCTCCATCGTGGCTTTCTTCTCGTGGCCAGGATTTATCAAGTCGAGCTCCATCATCAGCTGACAGCCATTGCATACACCAAGGCTCAGTGTGTCAGGACGCGAGTAATAGCGTGCCAACACTTCGCGTGCTCGTTCGTTCCACTTGAAGGCGCTGGCCCAGCCCTTTGCCGAGCCAAGCACGTCGCTATGAGAGAAGCCTCCACAGAACACGATCATATTTACATCCTCGAGCGTCTCTCTGCCCTCCATAATGTCGCTCACGTGCACATCCTTCACGTCAAAGCCTGCCAAATAGAGTGAATAGGCCATCTCGCGGTCGCCGTTGATGCCCTTTTCGCGGATAATAGCTGCTTTGATGCCCGTCGGCTCATGTCGCTCCAGCGTCAACCCACGGCTCTCCAGCGAGCCCTTGAAGCCCTTAGGCAGTCGATAGCGTATCGGCTGGCGTCCATAGTTCTTATATCGAGCCAATGCTTGCTCTTGACCGCTCTGCAGGGTATCAAGCAGATAGGAGGTGTTAAACCACACGTCGCGTGCATGGTCTATAGCCACCATTCTCTCCTCTCCCTCGTGATGGATCAAAAGCACTCGCTCATCTGTCGGGCGCCCTATCTCCCAGTATCTTACTCCGGCCTCTTTCAGAAGCTTCTCGGCGCTTGCGGCTCCAGCATCTGACACTTGCACCACGAGAGCCGGATTCTCGGCAAAGAGTATCTTGACAAGGTCGCTCTCCCCTGCGGCCACAAAGCCTTCGGTAGAGAAGTCAATGCCTCCATTCACATTGCCAAAGGCCATTTCAAGGAGGGTGGTGGCAAGTCCGCCAGCCGACACGTCATGGGCGGCCATGAGTGAACCGCGCTTCACCAGACGTTGCACAGCGTTAAACGTTTTTACAAACTGCTCAGGATCCGTCACCGTGGGTGTCTCCGCCCCCAGTCGGTTGAGGCTCTGAGCCAAGGCGGAGCCTCCCAGCTTGAGAGCGTCGCCCGAGAAGTCGATATAATAGAGGCGCGAGGCCTTGTTTTGTATCACGGGACCCACCGTCTTGCGCACATCGGTCACCGGGCCAGCTGCCGAGATGATTACCGTGCCAGGAGCAAACACCTTGTCGTCGCCATATTTCTGTGTCATCGACAGGCTATCCTTGCCCGTTGGAATGTTGATCCCCAGAGCGCAAGCGAAGTCGCTACATGCCTCCACGGCTCGGTAGAGAGCAGCGTCTTCTCCGGGGTTCTTGCATGGCCACATCCAGTTGGCGCTCAGCGATATGCCCTTAATATCGCCCTTCAGAGGTGCGCCTACTATGTTGGTCAGCGCCTCAGCTATGGCCAATACCGAGCCTTTGCCAGCATCGATAAGAGCCGCCTGTGGAGCATGTCCTATCGAGGTGGCTATACCTTCCTTGCCTCTATAATCCAGAGCCACCACTCCACAGTCGCTAAGCGGCAGCTGTATCTCCCCTTGACATTGCTGGCGTGCTATCTTGCCAGTCACAGAGCGGTCTACCTTGTTCGTCAGCCAGTCTTTGCAGGCCACAGCCTCAAGGCTCAACACACCCATGAGATAATCATAGACGTCGGATTCGCGTGTCTCCAGGTCTTTATATTTTAGTTCTATTGTCTGGTCGGTCATCACGGTCTTGGGCGAGTTGCCAAACATATCGGCCATTTCCAAGTCGATAGGCTTCACGCCATCGGCCTGCTCAAACACGAAGCGATGATCGTCGGTGGTCTCACCCACCACATACAGGGGGCTGCGTTCACGCTCAGCTATGCGGCGCACGTAGTCCACATCCTTCTCGTTGATCACCAAGCCCATTCGCTCTTGGCTCTCGTTGCCCACAATCTCTTTTGCCGACAGCGTGGGGTCGCCTATGGGCAGGGCACTCATATCGATATGGCCTCCCGTGGCTTCTACCAGCTCCGACAGAGCGTTCAGGTGGCCTCCTGCGCCGTGGTCGTGGATAGATATGATGGGATTGTTGTCGCTCTCGGCCAAAGCCCTGATCACGTTTGACACGCGCTTCTGCATCTCGGGGTTAGCGCGCTGCACAGCGTTGAGCTCTATAGCGTTGGCATACTGGCCTGTCTCTACGCTCGACACAGCGCCTCCGCCCATGCCTATGCGATAGTTGTCGCCGCCCATCACCACTACCTTCTCTCCGGCCTCTGGCACACCCTTTATGGCGTCTTTGGTGAAGGCATACCCCACACCGCCAGCCAGCATTATCACCTTGTCGTAGGCATAAAGGCGTCCGTTCTCGTCGTGCTCAAAGGTGAGAAGTGAGCCACAGATAAGGGGCTGGCCAAACTTGTTGCCAAAGTCGCTGGCGCCGTTCGACGCCTTTATTAATATGTCGGAGGGCGTCTGATAGAGCCATACGCGAGGATTCATCATCAGCTCCCAGCGGTGCTCGGGCGAGAGGCGTGGATAGCTCGTCATGTAGACGGCCGTGCCTGCTATTGGCAAGCTCGCCTTGCCTCCTCCCAGTCGGTCGCGGATCTCACCTCCCGTGCCGGTAGCTGCCCCGTTGAAGGGCTCTACGGTAGTGGGAAAGTTGTGGGTCTCGGCCTTGAGCGAGATCACAGTCGATGCCTCTTTTATGTCAAAGAAGTCGGGTCGGTCGGGGTTGGTGGGGTAGAATTGCTGTATCTTTGGGCCCTTCACGAAGGCCACATTGTCTTTATAGGCCGATACCAAGTCGTTTTTGTTGACGCTTGATGTCTTCTTAATGAGCTTAAAAAGCGACATCGGCTTCTCCTCTCCGTCGATAACAAATGTGCCATTAAATATCTTATGGCGACAATGTTCGCTATTGACTTGGGAAAAGCCGAATACCTCGCTGTCCGTCAGCGGTCGTCCAAGCTTTTGTGATAGCTGGCGCAAGTATTCTTCTTCGTCGGCGCTGAGGGCAAGGCCTTCGCGCTGGTTATACTCGCTGATATCCTCTATATACACTATGGGGTCGGGCGTCCGTCGGATGTCAAACACCCGCGAGTTGAGCCCCTCATACACGCGCTGAAGCATCTTGTCGTAGCGCGGGGGCAGCTCGCGTGCGTATCTAAACTCCTCGATACGCGTGATGCCGCTCAGTCCCATGTTTTGGGTGATCTCTACGGCGTTGGTGCTCCACGGAGTGATCATTTCCTTACGTGGGCCTACAAACGTGCCCTTTACCGAGGTCGATGACAGGGGTTTAGCGCCGCCAAAGAGCCACGTCAGCTTCTCCTCCTCGGCGGGAGAAAACGTGTGGTCGGTCTCTACGGCAATGACAAGGCTCGTGCCTTTTTTAAAAAATACTACCATTGACAATAGAAAGGTTGTGGTTTCAAGCTGCAAAATTACATATTTTTTGCTAACTTTGCGTCAGTCTAACCCAAATAACTGTTATGGCAACGAAACCATTCCAATACCAAGAAATGTTTCCGATGTCGAAGGACACCACGGAGTATTACCTCCTCACCTCCGACTACGTGAAAGTAGAGCGCTGGAACGACCACGACATGCTGGTCGTTGACCCTGAAGCGCTGACAGTGCTGGCCCGTCAAGCAACCCACGACAACGCATTCATGCTGCGTCGCGAACACAATGAGATGGTAGCCAAAATTCTCCACGACCCTGAAGCCAGCGAAAACGACAAGTTTGTGGCCCTCACAATGCTCCGCAACGCTGAAGTGGCTTCCAAGGGCCAACTCCCCTTCTGTCAAGACACCGGTACGGCTATCGTCATCGGCAAGAAAGGGCAGAATGTCTACACCGGCGGTGGCGACGAGGAGCGTATCTCTAAGGGTGTCTACACCACCTACACCGAGGACAACCTCCGCTACTCCCAGAATGCCCCTCTCAACATGTACGACGAGGTCAACACCGGCTGCAACCTCCCAGCTCAGATCGATCTCTACGCCGTCGACGGCGATGAATACAAGTTTCTCTTCGTGGCTAAGGGTGGTGGCTCCGCCAACAAGACCTATCTCTATCAAGAGACCAAGGCCCTTATCAATCCTAAGACCCTCGTGCCTTTCCTCGTTGAGAAGATGAAGACGCTCGGCACAGCCGCCTGTCCTCCCTACCATATCGCTATCGTCATCGGTGGCACCTCAGCTGAGATGAACCTCGCCACGGTCAAGAAGGCCTCTGTGAAGTATTACGACAATCTTCCCACCAAGGGCAACGAACTCGGCCACGCTTTCCGCGACATCGAGCTGGAGAAGGAGCTGCTCGAAGCCACTCGCAAGATTGGTCTTGGCGCTCAGTTTGGCGGCAAATATTTTGCCCACGACATCCGCGTCATCCGTCTGCCTCGCCATGGCGCTTCTTGCCCCGTGGGCCTCGGCGTAAGCTGCTCTGCCGACCGCAATGTCAAGGCCAAGATCAATCGCGAAGGCCTCTGGATTGAGAAGCTCGATGCCAATCCCGGCGAGCTTATCCCCGAGCATCTCCGCAAGGAGGGCGAGGGCAATGTGGTGAAGATCGACCTCAATCGCCCCATGGACGAGGTGCGCGCCGAGCTCTCTAAATACCCCGTCAGCACTCGTCTGTCGCTCAACGGCACCATCATCGTGGGTCGCGACATCGCCCACGCCAAGATCAAAGAGCGTCTCGACAAGGGCGAGCCAATGCCTGAATACCTCAAGAATCACCCCATCTACTACGCTGGCCCCGCCAAGACTCCTAAGGGAATGCCCTCTGGCTCGTTTGGCCCCACAACGGCTGGCCGTATGGACTCCTATGTCGACCAGTTCCAAGCCGCTGGCGGCTCCATGGTGATGATTGCCAAGGGCAACCGCAGCAAGCAGGTGACCGACGCTTGCCACAAGCATGGCGGTTTCTACCTCGGCTCCATCGGTGGCCCCGCTGCCATCCTCGCCCAAAACTCCATCAAGAAGGTGGAGCTCCTCGAATATCCCGAGCTGGGCATGGAGGCCATCTGGAAGATTGAGGTAGAGGATTTCCCCGCCTTCATCCTCGTCGACGACAAGGGCAACGACTTCTTCACCGAGATCCAGAAGAAGTGTGACGCTTGCGCGCTCCATAAATAAGTCTATACGTCATTAATCCCTGCGAGGGGGAGAGGCCTTTCTTTGAGCCTCCCCCCTCGCTCTTTTTTTCATCCCACGTTTCTCTGCAACCAAACGTCTCCCGCCTTTGTTATACTTATACCTAACAAACCCTCTTAATACACACCCCCACTATGGAAATCAACGAAATCATCTCTCAGCTACAGTCAAAGTTTGGCAACGGCTTTAATATTTCGAAGGTGACCGAGGTCCTGAAGGGCTCCGATCATAGCAATCTATCTATCCACGAGATAATAAGTAAGCTCACTGATAAAGGTCTCCTGGGCGACATCGATGGCGATGGCGTGCAGGAAAGCCTTGTTGACGAGCTGAAAGGTAAGGCCTCACAGATGTTTGGCAATTTGTTTGGCGGCAAGTAAGTAGCTTTAGCTCTCCTTAAAGTAAAAGCTTGCCCACGCTTGTTTCTTCGGATTATTGTGAGTATTTTTGCATTCAATTATCTCACAATAATCCGTTTCGTTTTTATGGAAGAAGACTTTCCCCTCCCTCAAGGCGACGACCTCAAGGCTTACCGCCAGCATCAGCTCAAGCGCCTGGTCGACGACCCTTCCTGTCTTGACGCTCGCGTGGAGCTCGTGTGTGCCGACTGTCTGATATGTGAGGAAAATGCCCACAATATGCAGGCATATTGGACCAACGCTCCCTTCTGCCGTGAGATTGTGCTCAATATCGATTCCCTCATCGATGGTGGCCACGCCGACATCGCCGCCAATGTGTGTCAACGCGCTGCCTCCACTCTCTTCAATCACCCTCGCCTGAAGCTGCGCCTCCTCGAGGCCCAGAAAGAGGCCATCGCCGAGGGCTCCGACAAAGAGGCTGCCGAGGATGCCGATCTCGGGGTCCATCCTCTCTGCTCCACCATCTCCGAGATGGGGCTAAATATCATCGCTGCCGACCAAGGCCGGCTCGAGGATATCCATGATAGCAGTTCGCGCCTGCTCAACGACCCTGTGGAGTGGACAAGCGAGTTTGAGGACGTCATCGATGATGCTCAAGCCAAGGTCTATGCCGAGCTTGCCGACCATCCCCGAGGCATGGGATTTTGCTTCGCCTATTGGCATACGCTCGCTCGCGTCTTGCGCCAAGACTACAATATCTCCTGGCGTTCGCCGGCCGAGATGAATCCCGGTGTCCACTTTGACTAAGTTTTCCCCCCGCTCAAGAGATGAAATCCCCCATCGCTTGCTCCCCTCTTCTGCTATTTTTTCTTCTCCTTATAGGCGTGGCGTCATGTCAGCGTAAGGCTCCTACCCCTTCCGAGATATTCTCCTGCGAGGGCTTCACTGTCTACGCTGATTCTCTACGCGAAGGCTCCATCAATGTCAAGCCCGAAAAGGTCGACCACCACTTGAGGCCCCATTTCCATATCAAGCAGGCTGTGCCTCAGTCGGTCTACGACCGCGCTCTCGAGAATCTCCATCGCTATCTCCAGCAAGGCGATTCCCTCAAGGTCTCCACCCGCTCTCTGGCCTTCTCCATATATCTCTCGTTGGCCTATCTCGACCCTCAATGGTCGATGGAGCGTCTGCGCGAGCACACCAAGGATATGCGCATCCTCCAGCAAGAGCCGTGGCCCATCTCCATCGACACGCGGGCCGCCTGGATTATTGCAGCTTGGGAGGTATATAAGGCCACCGGGTCCCTCGAGTGGCTCAAGGAGGCCTACGCCGTGGCCCATCGCGCTCTCATCGACGACCTCGCGGTGGCTTGGCAACCCTCCCACCATCTCATCCAGGGCGAGACGAGCTATCTTGGCGCATACCAGAGTCATTACCCCGACTGGATGACGACCGTCGACCACTTCCAGGCCCTCTCGCTTTCCACCAACGCCCTCTATGCCCACGCTTTCCACGTGTTGGGAGAGATGGCGTCGGCTCTCGACATCGAAGGCACTGAGCATACCAATCTTGGCAACACCATTGCGGCCTCCATCAATGAATATCTCTGGATTCCCAATCTGGGGTATTACTCCCAGTATCTCTATGGTGCTCCCACGCCTATTCAGTCCTTGACCACCGACAATTTCGGCCAAGCCCTGTGTGTGCTTTTTGATATCGCTACGCCCGAGATGGCCGCTTCGCTCGTAGGCAAGACGCCTCGCACCACCTATGGCACCACCGCCATCTTCCCACAGATGCCCAGTGCCGACCCGTTGCCCACCGATGGGGTGTCGATTCCCTTGCAGGGGTTCACAGCCATAGCCGCCACCGCCGTCCAAAACGAAAACGTCATCGCCGCTTGCCTCGGCTCCATCTATCGTGAAGTGCTGGCCGAGCCCAAGCGCGATCTTTCTATCGAAGAAGCCTCAGCTATCGTGGCCCTCGCGTGGAGGGTTTGTGCTGGCATCTCTTTCACCACCGAGGGGCTCGACCTTAAACCCGTGATCCTCGACTGCTTCCCCGGCCAAAAGACTATCGATGCCCTCATTTATCGCGATGCCGAGCTCGTGATCACCATCCATGGCACAGGCCAGCACGTTGCCTCTATGTCGATCGATGGTCTACCCTGTGCCACTCCTCGCATACCCGCCGACCTCAAGGGGCGTCATCAAGTTGACCTCACTCTCTCATCCACCTCCCAGCGCTATGGCTCCATCAATCTCATGGAGCAGGTGGCAATGCCCGCCACGCCCATCATAGAGTGGGATTCCATCCACGAGGCCCATATCCTCAACTTCCGTGCCGGCCTCAACTACTCGATCTATTTCAATGGGTCATTCCAGGAAGAGATTATCACCGACCACCTGCAGCTTTACGATGCCAAAAGCTTTACGCAAGTGGCTATCGTGCCTATCCACGACAATCGTTGGGAAGGTTTCTCCTCCCAACCTTACCGTTATATCCCCAATGGGCAAGAGATTGCCATCGACGCTGTCCATATTGATGGCCACAAAGGCACTCGTCTCCTTAAGGATCGTCAGCAGGCCCGTCAGGTAGTGGAGACCACCACCTACTATCAGCGCAAGCTCTCTGTCGTAGTCAACGCTCCTCTCGACGCCACCTATTATATATATGTGGAGTATTCCAATGGCGCCGAGCTTGGTATGCGTTCTCTCGTGGTCAACGGTTCGGAGGCTGGTATATTCGTCATGCCCCGCGTAGGCCATCCCCACGACTGGCAAGCTCTGGGCGCCTCTAATATCCTCTCGGCTCCTCTCCATCAAGGCGACAACCATGTGGAGCTTCTCCTCCCCTCCCTCCCGCAGCCCGACCATTCGCTCCTCATCCATCGCCTTATCCTCATCCCCAAATAGCCGATTATATTCTATCGGATATAATCCATCGCATTCTCAATAATTTTATATTACATCTAATATAAATTCAAATGTAATTAGTAATTTATAACCTCCAAATTTTCCAAGCAAGTATGAAGATTACTATCATAGGAGCCGGCAACATGGGTGGTGCCCTGGCTCATGGTCTTGCCACTGTCCCCGACACTCACGTCACCGTCGCCGACCCCTCCGACGCCCATCTCCAAAATGTCAAGATGGTCGCGCCTTCTGTGACCACCTGCGCCGACAATCGCGAGGCCCTGCGCGATGCCGACATCGTGATTCTCGCCGTTAAGCCATGGGTGGTGGCTGGCGTCATCGAGGAGATAAAGCCCGCGCTCGACTACTCGCGTCAGACCGTGGCCTCCATCGTTGGCGGTCTGGGCCTTTCCCCACTCTCCGAGATGCTCAAGAAGGAGGATGGCTCCCTACCCCCCACCTATTATATTATACCCAACACCGCCATCTCCATCGGCGAGAGCATGACCTTCCTCACCAGCGTGCGCTCCACGCCCGAGATGGATCGTTGGCTTCTCGACGCCTTCATGCGCCTTGGCGACGCCATGCTCGTCGAGGAGCGCTTGGTCAATCCCGGCATGGCTATAGCATCCTGTGGCATTGCCTACGCCATGCGTTATGTCCGTGCAGCCACCGAGGGCGGCGTGCAGCTGGGTCTGCGTCCCGAGGAGGCCCAGAGAGCAGCCATCCAGACACTCCGTGGAGCTGCCATGCTCCTTCAGAAGACTGGCGAGCATCCCGAGGCCGAAATCGACCGCGTCACCACAGCCGGTGGTGTCACCATCCGCGGGCTCAACGCCATGGAGGCAGCAGGTTTCACCCCCGCAGTCATCGCTGGCCTCATCGCTTCTTGCCCCAAATGACCCTCTCCCATCCGCTCCTGCGCCACGAGGGCACGGTCTTGCTCCCACCGATGCTCGCTGCCCCCATCTCCTATTATGCCACGATGGCTATGTGGCCTCAGGCCGTCATCGACGTCGCGATGCCCTACGACAAGCGCCAGAAGACCACCCATCGCTACGACATCGTCGACACCCGCGGTCGCCTTTCGCTCACCGTGCCTATTACCCACCCCGACCATTGGCGCGGCTCTCGCTGGACCGATGTCCTGGTGTCGGGCCACGGCGACTGGTGGGCGCCTCATCTGTCGGCCCTGGAGAGTGCCTATGGGCGCACCCCCTTCTTTGAATTCTACGCCGATCGCTTCGTCCCCCTGCTCTCTTCTGAGTGGGTGGGCCGAGGCTTGATGGAGCTGGTCAAGGCTTGGGATGCCGAGATTCGTCGTATCCTCATGCTGCCCACCCGGGTGGGTTATGAGGTCCCTTCTGCCTCCGTCGCTCCCCTCTCCGATTATAGACGATCGCCCCTGCCCGTCAAGGCAGAGGCGGCGTATTATCAGGTAAGGCAAGCGCGGCTGGGCTTCGTAGCCGGTCTTAGTGTCCTCGACCTCATATTCAATCTTGGTCCTGAAGCGCCCTTGTATATCCAAGGCCTTCTGCCAAGCTGCGAGGCTGGTTAAGTGGAGAGCACTATGCCACGCACGTTTGAGAAGTCGAGATGGCGCAGGGCGCGTGGCTCGATGAGAAAGCTCAGTACGCCCCAGTCCATGAAGTTATACATATAGTCATCTCCCTCGCAGGAGTCCATCTGCAGCAGCTCTATCCAGCCCTCAAAGGGAGGCTCCCAATCCTCCCATTCGCGATGCTCGGCTTCGCCCAGGAGGATGTTGTCGGGCTGATCGTCGGCCGGGCGTCGATGATTGAGCGTTATAGCCACAGCCTCCAGCTCGGGTTCTTCGGGGTCGTATTGATACTCTCTATTCTCCAGTCGGTCCATGTCTTCAGGCCTGATATATAGCACTCTCACCACGTCGGGGTCGGAGATATATCCCGAGATGGCTGGTTCGTCCCAGTCGCCACGGTAATAGGCTATGTCGGCAAAGAAGAGTAGCAGCCCTTTATGAGGCAGCGCTGTGCAGTCGGCTGGCAGGTCGGCCAGATTTATCTGGCAGATGAGCGTTAAGCAATATTCCGAGCCGTCCTCGGGGTCGGTCGTTACGGGGATATCCACTTCGGGAGGTAGGTCGGGATAGCCCCACCAATGGCTCGCCCCCACTTTGAGTGGCTGCTCCTGAGGTTTTAGGTGGATGAAGATGGGTTTCATGATTCTTATATAAAGGGAATGGGGAATTCTTCACGGTCGTCAATCTACGATATGTGCCTGCGCCAATATCTCGCGTGCGCGCTGCAGGTCGGCGAGTCTCACCATAAGTCTTACGCCCCCAATGGAGTTGAAGCCTATGGGATAGATGCTCGCAAATATCTCATTGTTGATGATCGACTCTATGCCATGCTCGGCCAATAGGCCCTTAGCCAAGTGGGCTTGCCAGTCGGTGTCGTAGGTGTGGGCCAACACTATGTCGTCGGGATTCTGTGTCATGCTTCTATTATTTCGTTGGTTGATGAGGGGCGTATGATATATTTGTCGTAGTAGGCGAGCAGCAGTGTGGTGAGCGGCAGGGCTATGATGAGGCCTATCAGGCCCATCAGCGTGCCCCACACCGAGAGCGACAGCAAGATGATGGCCGGATTGAGGCCCATCGCCTTGCCCATTATCTTGGGCGTAAGCACCATGTCTTGTATCACCTGCACTATGCAGTACACAGCCATACACTCCCAAAACAGTGTCCAGAAGTCGCCCCCGCCTCCCACAGCATAGATGATGCAGAGCAGCGTCGTGGGGATTATGGATATCAGTTGCAGGTATGGCACCATGTTGAGCAGCCCTATAAAGAGCCCCAGCACGATGGCCAGCGGCAGTCCTACTATCAGGAAGCCTATGCTGAATAGTATGCCCACGATAAAGGCCACCAGCGCTTGTCCTCTGAAGTAGTGGTTCATGCTGTCCTTGATGTCGTTGCCAATGCGAAACACCAACGGGCGATACTTCGGTGGCACCATGTGCTTAAATCCTATCATCAGCCTGTCATAGTCAATCATGATAAACACCAGGTAGAGCACCACTATCAGCCAGCTAAATACGTCGATGAGCATCGTGATGCTGCCGGTCAGTATGCTCCAAGCCGAGTTGAAGGCTTTCTCCACCAGCGTCGTGATCTCTTGGCCCGTAAGCCATTCCGATATGTGCTTGAAGTCTACCTTGCTGCGCAGAAAGTCGTGGATCTCCTCCGGGAGAAATTTGATGGTCATCTCCGTCGATGCATAGGCGCGCATTATCTTGGCCAACTCATGCACCTCGTCCATCACCATCGGCACTATGAAGTAGGCGATGACGCACAGGAAGAACAGTGCCTCGAAGAGCGTCACAAAGATGGCCACTATCCTCCCTTTCAGGTGGAGAAGCCTGCGGTTGTATTGCACGAATGGCTCCATCAGATAAGCCAGCAAGCAGGCCACGCAGAAGGGCAACAACACACCGCGCAGAGCGTTGATAAGCCACACTAAGCCTGCGATTATCAAGACGGTAATCACCAGCCTTACAGTGCGGTCAAGGTCAAAGGGTTGGCGCATGGGGTGCGGTTGAGTCATATATCTGTTTATTTTTTCTGCTAAATTACTAATAAATCCGTAACTTTGCACAAGAATTTCAAAAAACGTTTGACACATTAGTTTTTCCCCTTCAGCAACAATGAATGAGTTAGCCACAAAATATGATCCACACGCCGTGGAGGAGAAGTGGTATGATTACTGGATGGCCCATCATCTCTTCGAGAGCCACCCCGACAGTCGCCAACCATACACCATCGTCATACCACCGCCCAACGTCACCGGCGTGCTACATATGGGCCACATGCTCAACAACACCATACAGGATATCCTCATCCGCCGCGCTCGTATGCGTGGCTTCAACGCCCTATGGGCCCCCGGCACCGACCACGCATCCATTGCCACCGAGGCCAAGGTCGTGGCCAAGCTCGCCAAGGAAGGCATCAAGAAGAGCGACCTGACGCGTGAGCAGTTCCTGGTCCACGCTTGGGAATGGACTGAGAAGTATGGCGGCATCATCCTCCAGCAGCTCCGCAAGCTGGGCGCTTCCTGCGATTGGAGTCGCACGGCTTTCACCATGGACGACATTCGCTCGCGCAGCGTCACCCGCGTCTTTGTCGACCTCTATCGCAAGGGCCTCATCTATCGCGGCAAGCGTATGATCAACTGGGACCCCAAGGCGCGCACCGCCCTTAGCGATGCCGAGGTGATCTACAAGGACGAGCATAGCAAGCTCTACTATCTGCGCTATATGATCGAAGGGGAAGAAGGCAAGTATGCCGTGGTGGCCACCACTCGTCCCGAGACCATCATGGGCGACACCGCCATGTGTATCAATCCCGCCGACCCCAAGAATCAGCATCTGCGTGGCAAGCGTGTCATCGTGCCTCTCGTAGGCCGCTCCATCCCCGTCATCGAGGATGAATACGTCGACATCGAGTTTGGCACTGGCTGCCTTAAGGTCACTCCCTGCCACGACCCCAACGACTATATGCTCGGCCAGAAACACCATCTGGAGAGCATCGACATATTCAACGACGACGCCACCCTCTCCCCCGCCGCCGGCCTCTACGTGGGCATGGACCGCTTCGACGTGCGCCGTCAGATAGCCATCGACCTCCAAGAGGCTGGCCTCATCGAGAAGATTGAGGACTATGAGAACAAGGTGGGCTACTCCGAGCGCAATTCCGACACCGTCACCGAGCCTCGTCTCAGCGACCAGTGGTTTGTCAAGATGGCTCCCCTCGCTGTCCCCGCTCTCCAAGCCGTTGAGGACGATACAGTGGCTTTTATCCCCGAGAAGTTTAAGAATATCTATCGCCGCTGGATGACTGAGATACGCGACTGGTGTATCTCGCGCCAGCTATGGTGGGGCCATCGTATCTCCGCTTGGTATCTGCCCGACGGTTCCTTCGTCGTGGCTGAGACTGTTGAGGAGGCTCTCCGTCTCGCTCAGGAGAAGTGTCCCGAGCTGACCCTCGCCGACTTGCGTCAAGAAGAGGATTGTCTCGACACGTGGTTCTCCTCATGGCTCTGGCCTATCACCCTCTTCAACGGTATTCTCGACCCCGATAACGAGGAGATTCGCTATTACTATCCCACCACCGACCTCGTCACGGGCCCCGACATCATCTTCTTCTGGGTGTCGCGTATGATTATGGCCGGCTATGAGTTCCAAGGCAAGCAGCCGTTCAACCATGTCTACTTCACCGGCATCGTGCGCGACGAGCTTGGCCGCAAGATGTCAAAGCAGCTCGGCAACTCCCCCGACCCCTTGGAGCTAATCGAGGATTACGGCGCCGATGGTGTGCGCGTGGGCATCATGCTCTGCGCTCCCGCTGGCAACGATATTCTCTTCGACAAGAAGCTTTGCGAGACGGGGCGCAACTTCTGCAACAAGATTTGGAATGCCTTCCGTCTCGTCAAGGGCTGGAGTGTCGACGAGGCTATTGCTCAGCCCGAGGCCTCGCGTCTGGCCATCCTTTGGATGCAGAGTCGTCTGAGTCAGGCCATCGAGGAGGTCAACGACTTGTTTGAGAAGTTCCGCATCTCCGAAGCGCTCAAGCGTCTCTATAGTCTCTTCTGGGACGACTTCTCGGCCTTCTATCTCGAAGCCGTCAAGCCCGTCTACGGTCAGCCTATCGACCATCTGACCATCAAGGCCACTCTGGAGTTTTTCGACGCGCTGCTGCGTCTGCTCCACCCCTACATGCCTTTCATCACCGAGGAGCTCTGGCAGCATCTCGACGAGCGCCGTCCCGGCGAGTCAATCATGTATGCCCCGATGCCTGTGGCTAAGGAGGTCGATGAGCCTATGCTCGCCATGATTGCTCATGCTCAGGAGGTTATCAATGGTGTGCGCAATGTGCGTGCCGTCAAGCAGATATCGCCACGCGAACCGCTCCAGTTGCTCGTCAATGGTTCGTGGGATGCGCGTCAAGATTGCCTTATCGCTAAGATGGCTGGCGTGGAGAGCATCAGCCACAACGCCACTGCCAGCAACGACGGTGCGCAAGCCACCTTTATGGTAGGTGATGCCGAAGTCAACGTGCCTCTGCCCTCCACCGTCGATGTAGAGCAAGAGCTTGCCAAACTCCGTAAGGAACTCGACTACGAGCAAGGCTTCAAGAAGAAAGTGGAGGCCAAACTGGCCAACAAGCGGTTTGTCGACAACGCTCCCGAGGCCGTAGTCAACGTTGAGCGCCAGAAGCTCGCCGACGTCAACGCCCGCATCTCCACCCTCCAGTCCGCCATCGCCCGCCTCCAATCCTAACGGCCATGTAGTGCGGCTGCCTCAGCCGCCCATGTCCCGCGGCTGCCTCAGCCGCCCCAAGGAAGGAGCGCCCTCACGCGCAGCCCCCACTGGGAGGGGCCGGCGGCCTCAGCCGCCTCCGTAGGCGATGCCGTCAGCCGACATCGTAGGTTGGGCAGCCTGCCCGACCGCCCAGCCGACACTATCTTTATCATCCTCTGAGCCCCATCGGGGCGTGACCACTCCCACCATCAGAGCCCTGAAAGGGCGATATTGAATCAACCACGCATCCTCTCGCGGCTGAGGCAGCCGCTCTACATAGGCGGTTGAGGCAACCGCACTACATAGCCGCCGGCCCCTCCGCGTCCTCCGTAGACGACTCTCTCCACCCGCATGGCGCTTGCTTGCAAGCCATTCGCGCCAATTCGCCCAAAATAAATTCGTTTAATTCGCGTAATTCGTAGAAAATTCGTAGTCTCTCCCCTCCGGCCCTCCGCGTTTCTCCGCGCTTCTCCGTAGACAACCACTCCCCTGCTGCGGGCCGCGAGGCCGCCGGCCCCTCCGTAAAAAAGCGGCTGCCGTGGACCCTCCACGACAGCCGCTCTAACTTTTCACTCTTGACTTTTGACTTTTGACTTTTTACTTTTGCCTTAATACTCTTGCCTTAGCGCAGCTTTTTACCTCTTGACTTTTGCCTTTTGACTTTTGCCTTAATACTCTTGCCTTAGCGCAGCTTTTTACCTCTTGACTTTTGCCTTTTGACTTTTGCCTTACTACTTTGCTGCTGCGCAGCAGCAGCAAGGCTCCTCGCGTTCTTCATCGACAACCACGGCACACCTATCCTCGTGCCGACCTCGGCCAGCGCCCGAGCCGCCACCTTACCCGCATACTCCACCTTCGACGACGCCGTGCCGCGCCCCGCGCGCTCCAGTATCGGCAGCGCGTAGCGCGACCCCTCCCCGCCATACTTCTGCAGCAACCGTTCCAGCTGCTTGCACGCCACCAGGGCCTTCTTGCCATCGTCGCCGTAGACATACACCCCCGGCGCCACACGCCTCAGCGTTGCCAACGTCCCTATCGGCATCCCGCCAGCATAGAACGACATCAGAAACAAGTCGCGCCCCCAGTCCAAGTCACCCTTAGCCTCCAGCCGCAACCCCTCAAGCTCAGGAATCAGTTCCAACCCCTTGCCGTTGACACCGCGCGTCGGCTGATTGCCCACCGCGCAAAGCTCCAGTATATCCTCCTCCGGGTCGTCATCCTCGCCAGCCACCTCTCGATAGATCGAGCGCAGAATCCTCAGATAGTTGGCCACCGTGTTCTTCGACTTCCCCTTCTCCAGCAGCCACCTCTCCAGCCCCCTCATCTCCTCAGCTATCCCCTGCTGCTGCCCTTCGGCTATGTAGTGCGGCTGCCCTTCAGCTATGTAGTGCGGCTGCCCTTCGGCTATGTAGTGCGGCTGCCTCAGCCGCCCATGTTC